>JBBSDT010000133.1:0-8410 GCA_038240405.1 Ignavibacteria bacterium | reverse complement strand
TTGCGTTGGAGAAGGAGGATTAATTTTAAAAACTTCAAACGGAGGAAATAACTGGAGCTTACTTCAATCTAATGTTACTGCCGGCTTATATTCCCTGCACTTTTTGAATGAAAATTCAGGATGGATTTGCGGTGATTCTGGAACATTATTACGAACCACAAACGGCGGGAATAATTTTTTGCCTGTTGCTGCTAATAGTGAACGTTATATCAGCGGAATATTTTTTATTAACGCCAATACTGGCTGGTATTCTTCAGGGGAAGGAAAGATTTATAAGACAACGAATGGCGGAGATAACTGGTTTGTTCCTCATTCAAATACTTTTAGTAACGGGATTGGGAATGTACAATTTGTAGATGAAAATACGGGTGTTAGTTTTACGTTCGGCAATAAAATATTGATCACTTCAAACGGAGGCACAATCTGGAATGAAGTCAATATCCCTACCGGTAATTATCTGAACAATGTTTTTGCTTCGGATGCAAATAATTTATGGGCTATCGGGGATTACGGGTTTATTTATCACTCCGTCAATGGCGGACAAAGCTGGATTGAAGAAACAAATAATAATTTATATGATCGTTTGTTCGGACTATATTTCAAAGACTCTCATACCGGCTGGGTTGTTGGAGGAAGCGGTGATATAGTAAAATATGATAATTCCGCAAGCAGCATTACATTAAATAATTCTTTGAATGCTTTAAGTAATTTCGTGCTCTATCAAAACTTTCCAAATCCATTTAATCCAGCGACTGAGATTAAATATGATTTAAAGAATCCGGAATATGTTTTGTTAAAAATTTATAATTCTCTTGGAAAGGAAGTTCAGACTTTAATTAATGGAAAACAAAATCCAGGGAATCATGTTGTAAGCTGGAATGCCCAAAATTATCCAAGCGGAATATATTTTTATAAAATTGAAATTGGATCCGAAGCATTAACTAAGAGTATGGTACTATTAAAATAGGGACAAATGTCCCTTCAAATATGTAGTTTTGTAAAAATAACATAAAAATGTTAGGAAAGTGGAGAAGAGACAAGAGCCTCAAATACATAAATCTTCTAATGGAGAGTTCATATTTAAGTTACTCTATGAATATGAACTCTCACAAAAGAATAATTATAATATTTAGAACGAACAAAACGTATTTAAGAATCAATTCCTGCAAAAATTAATACATAAATTTAATTACTAACAAGAGGTAGTTTTAAAAAGGAAAATAATCTGTCCAAAACGGAATTATTTCAAATCTTTTTTGTCTATTAAAAAATGTTTTGGACAGCACTGACCAAATACGAAGTATTTGAATGAAATTGCATTTAAAAGAATAAAACTTTAATTTTAAATCAATTTTAGCCTCCTATAAATCAATTATCTAAATCAAACCTATCCAGAAAGGGAAACTTTTTAATGAAGAAATTATTTTTCTTATTTCCTGCATTGATATTATGCTTTTTTATAATGTCAGGACAGAAATCAAACGACGATGATCCGAGATGGAATAATCCTCGAACAGCTATTAATCTTTCCGGCGAATATATGCCATTGCCTTCTATCAATAATGATATTCGACAGTTCACATATTCTCCAAAAGCAAACATCACGCCAATTGGTGTTTTGGTAACTTTTCCAAATGTAAGAGTTCTGCCATCCACCGTTACTCAGCAATCAGAAAACCCGATTGTGAGAAATCCGGCTAATCCTCTTATATTATTCGGCTCTTCAAATTCAGCACATGGCAGTTTTATTAACTCTGCTTCATATGTTTCTACTGACGGCGGAGTAACATGGCATGGTTCCGATACTATACGTACAGCAATTTTAAGTGATCAAAGAGGCGACCCGGGTCCCACTATAGACAAAAACGGCAGATTTATATTTACACACTTATCAAGTACTTTAAATTTCGGAAGTGTAAATGGTATGGCTGCAAATTATTCGACTGACAATGGATTAACATGGTCTGCATCTGTTCTCGTTGCGAGCGATCCTAACGTGGATAAAAATCTTGCTGGAACAGATGATTCACCAACAAGTCCTTTTTACGGCAATAGTTATTTTGCATGGACAAGTTTTGGTACAAGCCCGGCAAACGGCAGATCTGCAAGAACAACCGATGGCGGAGTAACCTGGTCAACCCCGGTAATTATTAATGCGACTCCTTCCGGTCATAATGCGCAGGGTCATGATGTAGCTGTTGCACCTAATGGAAATGTATTTGTAGTCTGGACTGCAGGAGTAACAAGCTCGCCATTTACGGAAGATTTTGTAGGAGTTGCAAAATCTACAGACGGAGGTGTTACATTTACAGCTACAGAAAATGCTTTTGATGATAACGGAAGCAGGTCAGGTTCCTTTAATGGCTGGGGAATAAGAACAAACGGCTTTCCCAGAATGGCAATTGATAAAAGCAGTAGTCCGAGAAGAGGCTGGATATACGTTGTAACCGGTGAATTAAATTTAGCTCCTGCCGGTACAGATGCAGACGTAGTATTACATCGCTCAACAGATAATGGAGCAACATGGTCTGCGGGCACCAGAGTAAATCAGGACGCATTAAATAACGGTAAAGTACAGTGGTTCCCGGCTGTCTGTGTTGACGATGCAGGCGGATTGAATGTTGTTTATTACGACAACAGAAATTTCCCGTCTTCGGGTGATTCATGTGCAGTATTTATTTCCCGTTCATTAGACGGAGGATCCACATTTACCGATGTCGAGGTTTCAGACCATCACTTTAAACCAAAACCTTCAACAGGCTTTGGAGGCGGGTATATGGGTGATTACATTGGTATTGCAGCATCTGTTGGTAAAGTCGTAGCCATCTGGATGGATGATAAAGCAAATTCACCGGGATTTTTTAACACCTGGACAGGAGCTTTGCAAACGGCTGTTTATCCTTTGAATCCCTTTAACCTTGTAACGCCTGCTTCAGGAACAAGAATTGTAACTTCGGTTGGTTCTACAACACCTGTTACAATTACCTGGGATACCTCTGCAACAGGAGCAACTTACAAATGGATATTTGGAAATCCTGTAGTACCGCCAAGAAGATTAACCATACCATCATCCACAAACGGTATTACTATAACTCTCGGTGCATTGGATGCTTTGTTGGCTGCCAATGGTTTTACAAATAACGGATCAGCCACAGATTCTGCAGTGGGTCAATACGATGTATGGGCAATAAAAACACCGGGCGCTACTGGACCGGATTCCTTAAAATCCACAAATGGTCCGAGAGCGTTGACTTTAAGAAGGCAGCAGGTTCTTGTAAGTCCGTTTGCCCTTGTTTCTCCGCCGAGTGGAATAACTGTAATAACCAATCCGGTATCTTCCACAATCACAACATTCACATGGAGGAAGTCAGGTTCGGGAGTTAATTATAAATGGTTGTTTAAGATCGGAGCAACATATACAGATCCAGCTACTTTAAGAATTCAATCAAATAACGGAGGATTGGATACAACATTATCTATAGTAAATTCACAATTGGATTCTATATTTGCGGGACTCGGGGTAGCTCCGGGAGACTCTGTCACCGGTCAATGGAGAGTAAGAGCTTATGCTACGGATTCGGTTAACTCTATAATGCCAGACAGAACGATCACTTTTAGACGCGCAACTTTGTTGCCTTTGGATCAAGATTTTAGCAGCACCACATTTCCTCCTCCTTTCTGGGGACTGGATGCCGGCGGAGGAAGCTTTCAATACTGGACAAGGAATGCTGTAAGCGGTTATCAGGTGGGAACCGGATCAGCCAAATATGATTTTTGGTCAGCTGTTTCAACAACTCCGCTACAAACCTTAACAAGTAATCAATTCCCCCCGGTAACGACACCAGGTAATTACCTGAGATTTAATTATTCGCATGCATTTTATTTAACAGGAGGTGCACTTGCAAATGATTCCTGCATAATAGAGAGTTCAACTAATGCAGGCACTACATGGACAAGATTGATTGGCATGGGAGCTTCACAAACGTTATCATCGGGAGTAAATTCGAACCCGATTATGAGTACGGTCGGAGGACCTTTTGCAGGAGCCTTTACACCGTCACTGGCATCACAATGGGCAACAAAAGTCTATCTGATGCCGGTCGGAACAAATAAGATTCGTTTTGTTGCTAAGAGTGACTTTGGAAATAATTTATATATCGATGATGTCACTTCAGGAACAATAACAGGTATCGGAAGCCCGTTAAGTTTAGTCCCGGCAAAATATGAGCTTGCACAAAACTATCCTAATCCTTTTAATCCGGCAACAAAGATTAATTTTTCAATAGCAAAACAGGGATTGGTTACTATGAAAATATATGATATACTAGGTAAGGAAATTATGACCCTTGTTAATGAACAGAAGCCTGCCGGTAATTACTCTGTTGAGTTTAATGCAGGTAATTTTGCCAGTGGAATATATTTTTATAAAATTGTATCAGGAAACTTTACACAGATCAAAAGAATGATGCTGGTCAAGTAAAAGTAGCAAGTAGTTTTATTTGTACATATAATATTCATTGCAATTAATTCTCTCCTCGTTACGAATCTCCGGATTCGTAACGGATTTATGATGTTCCAATCAGGAGATTGGCAACAAGAAGTCAAAAGGTTAGTAAAAATTTAATGTCCTGACAATTAACAGGGAGACAGTTTTTAGTCCCCTGTTTGCATATTAATGATCATGATATTTAAAAAAGAACTAAGATGAAAATTGCATTTTAAAAAATTTGTTCATATCTTTATCGATTAAATTTTAAAAAATAAATAAGATAAGAAAGGGGTTTCTTAATGAAGAAATTATTTTTATTATTTCCCGTCCTGATAGTTTGTTTTTTTATCATGTCAGGGCAAAAATCAAACGATGATCCGGGCTGGAATAATCCCCGATCTTCTGCAGTATATCCAAACGGTAACTACCAAAGCTTGCCCATTGTGAAAAGTGAGATCAACCAATTTACTTTTTCTCCCAGAACGATTATTACTCCGATTGGAGTTCTTACGATAACTCCTAATTTAAGAGTCCATCCGAGTTCAACGACTCAGCAATCCGAATGTCCGATTGTAAGACATCCGTTAAATCCAAATATCATGTTTGGATCTTCAAACTCGATTAATAATTCGAATAACTTTATTAATTCCGGTGTGTATGTGACCACAGACGGCGGTGTAACCTGGTTTGGAAGTGATACGGTAAATGCTCCCAGTCGACTTGACCAGCGGGGAGATCCGGGACCTACGATTGATAAGGACGGAAGATTTATTTTTACCCACTTATCTAGTGCTTTAAATTTCGGTAGTGTAATTGGTATGGCTGCAAATTATTCGACTGATAACGGATTGACATGGTCTGAATCTGTTCTGGTTTCAAATGATCCAAATGTTGATAAGAATCTGGCAGGATCAGACGGTTCACCTTCAAGCCCTTTTTACGGGAACAGCTATTTTGCATGGACTAGTTTTGGAACAAGCCCCGCTAACGGAAGATTTTCAAGAACCACAGATGGGGGAGTTACCTGGTCAGCTCCACTGATAATTAATTCTACTCCGGCTGGCCACAACGCACAAGGCCACGATGTTGCATCAGCTCCTGATGGCAGTGTTTATGTCTGCTGGACAGCGGGGGTGTCTTCATCTCCATTTACTGAAGATTTTGTGGGAGTTGCCAAATCAACCAACGGAGGAGTATCCTTTACCGCTACGGAAAATGCTTTCGATGATAATGGCAGCAGATCCGGAGCATTTAACGGATGGGGAATAAGAACGAACGGTTTTCCGAGGATTGCTATTGATAAGAGCGGCGGACCAAGGAATGGCTGGATTTATATAGTTACTGATCAAATAAACCTGGGACCTGCAGGCTCCGATGCAGATGTGATATTAAATCGTTCAACGAATGGCGGTGTAAATTGGTCCACTGGTATCAGAGTAAATCAGGATGCTTTGAATAATGGTAAGGTACAGTTTTTTCCTGCCATCTGTGTTGATGATGCAGGCGGAGTTAATATAGTATATTATGATAACAGAAATTTCCCTTCATCAGGTGATTCATGTTCAGTTTTTGTTTCGCGTTCTTTAGACGGGGGAACAACATTTACAGATATAGAAGTTGCTGACCATCATTTTAAGCCGAAGCTTTTGCCAGGTATTAATACAATGGGTGATTATATAGGAATTACTTCTGGAAATGGTAAGCTTTGGCCTATCTGGATGGATGATAAAGCCGGCCCAGGCGTCCAGTTTAATGCATGGACAACAGCAATTCAAATCCAAACTTTTCCTTTAAACGCCTTTAATCTTAACACTCCTGCTCCTGGAGCGAGGATCCAGACATTACCAAATAATACAACAACTTATACATTCACCTGGGATACATCAGCCTCGACTGCCTCATATAAATGGATATTCGGAAGCCCGACGACTGGTGTAAGAAAGATTACATTACAGCCTACGGGAAATCATCTTAATATCACAGGAGGAGAACTGGATAATTTACTGGCAGGTCTTGGACTTGCACAGGGAGATTCACTTGTTGGCCAATGGGATGTTTGGGCATTCAGAAATAACCAGACAAATGACTCATTGAAATCTGCAAATGGTCCGAGAGCTTTAACTCTTAAAAGAGCAAAACCTTTGCTGGTACCATTTAGTCTTGTTTCACCACCAAACAATACAACCATTCTGACTTTGCCGACAAATACAACACCGGTAAATATTACTTGGACAAAATCGGGCGAAGCAGTAAAATATAAATGGTTATTTGCACGTCCGAATTTTTCAAGCAGCGCCAATATAAAATTTATAATAGGTTCGAACAATTCAGGGTTTGATTCGGCTTTAAGCATAAACAATTCAAAGCTTGATTCCCTTCTTGCAGGAATAGGCGTAGCAGTAGGGGATTCAGCCGTAGGACAATGGAGAGTTTACGGATACAGCGTTACTGATTCACTGGCATCATCACAAACGTTTAATTTAACTTTGAGACGGGGCATCCCGCCGACGGTTACAACATCTGCAGACTCTATCGTTGTTGCAATTCCGGTTGGAGGAACAGCGACAAGGAATCTTGTAATAGGAAATACAGGTCAATTTCCGCTAAACTGGAATATTTCAGAATCATCCGTTTCTTTAGACCGTCTTCAGGCTGAACCTTTGAGTACAGAAATAATAAATGAAATTAATAACCAGACCAAAGGCGCAATTACCAGATATCATGGACCGGATGTTACCGATGGAATGGGTGGACCTGATGCAGGAGGTTACAGATGGATTGACAGCGATGAGCCGGGAGGACCAACATTCAACTGGGTAGATATTTCAACCACAGGTACAGCGATTACGACCTGGACAAACGGAACAGGCGATGACGGCTCGGTAGTAGTTCCATTGCCATTTACTTTTACATATTATGATAACCCTTATTCCCAGCTAAAGATCTGCACAAACGGATGGGTAGGCTTTGATGTAGTATCAACAAACACTGCATATATCAATACAGCAATCCCTGCAACTCCGGAGCCTAATAATTCTTTATATGTCTTCTGGGATGATATGGATACACGCACTACGGGAACAGTATATTATAAAAATGATGCAGCAAATAACAGATTTATAGTAGAATACAAAGATGTTCCGCACTATACTCCACCCGGAGGCGGTCCATATACTTATGAAGTAATAATATACAACGATGGAAGAGTATTTTATCAATATCTCAGTGTTCTTGATCCTGTAAATGACTGCACAATAGGGACAGAAAATTCAACGGGAACCACCGGGCTGCAGGTAGTATTTAGCAGTGCATATTTGCATAATAACCTTGCAATCAAGATAGAAAAGGGATTATCGTGGGTAGATGAGAGTCCGTCTTCGGGAACGATAGCCCCGGGCGGCAATCAAAATGTGAATGTGATGTTTAATACCACAGGTCTTTCTATAGGTTCTTATTCAGGCGTTTTAAAGGTCAACAGCAATGATCCTATAACTCCGGTAAAGAATGTAGGGATAAGATTAATTGTGGGAGTAGTTGGAGTTCAGAATAACTCACTGGGAATTCCGACCCAATTTGAACTTGCACAAAATTATCCGAATCCGTTTAATCCGACAACTAAAATCAATTTTGCAATACCGAAGGAATCATTTGTTACACTAAAGATATATGATATATTAGGGAAAGAAGTTACAAGGCTTGTAAATGAAAATAAGCTGCCGGGATATTATAACGTTGACTTCAATGCATCGGATTTTGCAAGTGGTCTGTATTTTTACAAAATAGAAGCAGGAAGTTTTTCCGAAACTAAAAGAATGCTGCTTGTAAAATAATAAGTAACTCAAGTTGACCGCCTGAAATCAGGCAGCTTTGTTTAATAAAGATTTTAATTCATTTTTAATTTTGTTCTTTGATTTTGTATCA
>JBBSDT010000132.1:0-8415 GCA_038240405.1 Ignavibacteria bacterium | reverse complement strand
AATGCTCTGCTGCCTGTAAGGCGCTCCCTGTTATTTGTGCCTTTAAAAATTTCATCTATCAGGAAAAATTTCTGAAGGCTGTCTTTGTTTCCGAATTCATCAAGAAGCTGTTTTAACCGTTTCACTTCAGCATAAAAATATGATATCCCGTCTATCACAGAATCATTTACCTTAATGCATGTGAATAAATCATACAATGATGTATTAAAATAAGAAGCGTTTACCGGCGCACCGGCATATGAGAGGCAAAGATTTATTCCAATAGTTCTAAGGAAAGTACTTTTGCCCGACATATTGGAACCTGTGATGATTATAATTTCATTTTTCCCATCCAGCGAAAAATCATTACACACTTTATTGCTTCGTTTTATCAGAGGGTGACCCATAGATTGAACATTAAATCTATTCTTATCAGTATTTTCTATTTCCGGATAGACATAATCCGGAAATAGAAATGCAAAATTTGCCAGAGATATAAAACATTCTAGTTCATTAAGCTTTTCGATCCAATATTTAATATTCTCTTTAATTTCTTTTCTGGATTTCAGTAATCTGATTCCAACAAAAATATCATACGGGAACAAAATATTTAGTATCAGCCTGATAATGGGATTTTCTCTTATTATCAGAGCTGAAATAACTCTCTGCAATTTTTTTAATTTGAAGTTGGCGCTAATTTCATTATTCTGAAATGATTTTAGAAAATTACTGAGATTCCGGGATTTAGATGTGGAAGTTTTTTCAATATATAAAAACAGGAATAACAACTTCTTTAAATGAAATCCAAGAGCAATTGATTCTTCTATTACAGGTTTTAGTTTACCTACGTAAGTCGAGTAAAGAAAGAAATAAATCAAAAGAAAGATCAGCCAGAAGGGTGGTGACATTAAATTGAAAATAAACAATAAAAATAATGTGAGATAGGTTAATATAAGGATTGATGTAACCGGAAGCAGCCAAACAGGCATTTCAGTTCCGCTAGACTTTTCCATCCAATAAACTATCTTTTCACATTCCAAAAATTTTTTCGAAATAAGTTTTGATCTCAAAAGAAATTTGTCTCTGAAACGGACGAGCGCCGATAGTTCTTTTATTATATTTTGTCTGTATTGAATTTTTTCAGAAACAGGTTTGTAATCAGTTAACCATTTTCTAAGAAGCATGCTGCCTTCATAAGAAACTGATATGTCAATCAGATTTTGAAGTGAACCTTTACCCAGCAGGTCAAGGTCTTTTTCAATTGTCAGGTCTTCAGAAACAGTATTTACAATCGGATCGGGAATTTTTTCCCAGTTCAGATTCATTCTCGCCAAATGTTCTTCTTTAATTCCTAAATAGACAGCATGCCTCCTAATCCCTTCCAGAAGCTTGTTATGAAAATGAACTATAATACTAAAGGAAATTATTGAAATCATTGTTAAGATCCAGCCAAGTTCTTTAGAAATTAAAAATCCTACAATACAAATTACTAAGCCTGTTATGAATACTGATAAGCGGTAAATTGAAAACTTATTGCTCTTTTTATTTAAAAAGTCAATTCTTACTTTTAAACGAGTAACAAATCTTTCTAAGTAAAGCGAACCTGAATCAAATGAATTCATCATCAAATATAAATTTTATATTAATTAATTTATACGGAAGAAATTCTTAATTTATCCTATGATAACTTATATTCGTGAGGCAAGCTTTAGCAGAAATGATAATTGTTCATGGCTGTTGAATGGAAAAATATTAGAAAGACATTTCGGCTAAAGCCGAGCAAAAACAACTTACCCAATCCACGACCTAAAGGTCGTGGCAATTAAAAGAATTAATTGATTCAAGAAATTACTTATCAATCTTACTTAGCCGTTATTGATTTTCAAGAAAGTTTGCATTAAACATTCCTGATTGCCAACTATTTGGTTGCTCCAGCATGTAAAAATAAACTCGACTTGCCCAATTTGTTCTGCCAAATTCTTCAGAATATTTTCTCATCTAAAGGGTGGCATTTAAAAAGCAATTGTTCTCTAAAATTCCACAAGAAATTGTTAATTTTCTTTTGTATTCAAGAGCTTACTTATTAAACAAGGTTTTTTAAAGAAATGGTATGATAAACAGCAATGTGGTTATTATTGGAGGAGGAGCTGCAGGTTTAATGTGTGCAATAGAAGCAGGTAAACGGGGCAGATCGGTTACATTAATAGAGCATGAGGAAAAGATCGGAAAGAAAATATTAATCTCAGGTGGCGGCAGATGTAACTTTACGAATAAGTATTCATCCCCTGATAATTTCATTTCCGGAAATCCACATTTTTGTAAATCAGCTTTAGCTAATTATACTCCGGAGAATTTTACTAAAATGGTAGAGGATTATAATATTTCTTATCATGAAAAAAAATTAGGTCAGCTATTCTGCGATAACACTTCGAAACAAATAGTTTCAATGCTCGAAAGTGAGTGCAGGAAATATAATGTAAACATTATTGCTAACTGCAGAATAAATAAGATCCTGCTTAATACGCGTTTTGAGCTCGAATCATCCAATGAGAAAATATCAACCGATAGCCTTGTAATTGCCTCAGGAGGAATATCAATCCCGAAAATGGGTGCATCAGATTTTGGTTATCAGGTTGCTAAGCAATTTGAACTAAACTTAACTGAAATAAGACCGGGGCTTGTTCCGTTAATTCTCAATGAAAAAGACAGGAATAATTATTCCCTGCTCAGTGGAATTTCAATAGATTCAATAGTCTCCTGCGGCAAAATCAAATTCAGGGAAAATATTTTATTTACCCATAAAGGCTTTAGCGGACCTGCGATTTTACAAATATCTTCATACTGGAAAGGCGGAAAACCTGTTTCAATTAACCTTTTGCCGGAGATTAATCTGTTTGAAATTTTACTAAAAAATCACTCGAGCAAAATTGAACTTACAAATTTTCTTGCAGCTTACTTTCCGAAAAGATTTGCAGAAACATTTTGTAAGGTAAATTTTAATCCAGCTCCATTATATAATTATTCGCAAAAAGAGTTGAGAAACATTTCGGATATTATTCATAACTGGATTATTCATCCTTCGGGAACCGAAGGATTTGAAAAAGCTGAAGTAACAATCGGCGGCGTGGATACGAATGAACTTTCCTCAAAAACAATGGAATCAAACAAAGTAAAAGGATTATATTTTATTGGTGAAGTTGTGGATATCACCGGCTGGCTCGGGGGTTATAACTTTCAATGGGCTTGGGCATCAGGTTTTGCAGCGGGACAGTATGTTTAAATGACTTTTCTTCTCCATTCATGGTCTTCTGCTTCTTCGCATTCTTGAGAACATGAACGTTTATATTTTATTTCGCATTCCTCACAACAAATGAACTGAAAATGACAGCTCAAATGTGCACAATTAACATATCTGTCATGAGGCTTTCCGCAATGATAACACTTGCCAATAAGCGTATAGCCTTCTGCAAAGTTTACCTCTACGGAAATTCTTTCGTCAAATACATAACATTTGCCTTCAAACATACTTCCCCGAGTTTCGGGATCCCGGGAATAATTAATTATTCCTCCTTTAAGCTGTTTAACATCATCCAAACCCTCTTTCAAAAGCAGGGATGAAAACTTTTCACACCGGATACCACCGGTACAGTAAGTTAAAACCAGTCTTCCTTTAAATTTATTTGCATTTTTCTTAACCCACCTTGGAAACTCTTTGAAATTTCTTACATCCGGCCTGACCGCATTTCTAAAATGACCCAGATCATATTCATAATCATTTCTTACATCAATAAGGATTGCATTTTCGTCCTTCATTGCCTCATAAAATTCCTTTGGATCAAGCTGTTTACATTCTGTAACAGCAGGAATAATATTCTCCCCATAGTTTAAAGTTACAATTTCTTTTTTCGGCCGGACATATAATTTTTTAAATACATGCTCTTTGATTTTATCAATCTTGAAATCCATATCTTTAAACCGCGGTTCCATTCTCATAGCATAAATATAAGCATCCGTCTTATCCTGAGTTCCGGAAATAGTACCGTTTATTCCTTCTTCGGCTATGATAATCCTTCCTTTTATATCTAGGGAACTGCAGAATTTTAAATGAAGCTTGGCATACTCCTCATGATTATCAATATGAACGTACTTATAATAAAGCAAGACTCTAAATTTCAGATCATTAACCTTCATTTGTAAATTTAAGATATTTAGAGTGTGGTTTCAATTTAAAAGAGTGTAAGAAGGGATTTATTTTTCCGACATTTTGTTTTCAATTAATCCAAAATTTATTTTATAGTTCGCATCAACTTACTCACTATATTTAAACGCTCAATAATTCTTTCTCTCTTTGTTCTCTTAACTGTCTGGTATATAAATTAAAATAATAACCTTTCTTAATCATAAGGTCATGATGAGTTCCATCTTCGATTATTTTCCCTTTCTTTACTACAATTATCCTGTCACAATTCTTGATAGTAGAAAGTCGGTGAGCAATGATTATAGATGTTCTTCCCTTAATCATTTCCTGTATTCCGCTTTGTATTTTTAATTCAGTAAGCGTATCGACTGAAGATGTAGCTTCATCCATAATGAATATTCTTGGATTGGCAAGAACTGCTCTTGCAAAAGATATTAATTGTTTTTCCCCCAGAGAAAGTTTCTCTCCGCCTTCTCCTACCTCTTCGTTCAAACGGCTTATAAATTCATCACCTCCAATAAGAAGCAATGCATCTTCTATCTCCTGATCAGTGGCATCATCTCTTCCATATCTGATATTCTCACTTATGTTCCCGGTAAAAAGATGCGGCGTCTGCAAAACTACACCAAGCTTTTTTCCAAGGCTTTGAATTGTTTTTTCCATATAATCTATACCGTCAATATATATAGCTCCTCCTGTTGGTTCATAAAATCTGCAGATCAGGTTTATTATGGTGGACTTTCCTCCGCCCGTTTCACCTACAAGAGCAATCGACTGACCGGCTTCAATTTTCAGATTCATGTTCTGAATTACAGGCTTATCCTTTTCGTAATAAAATGAAACATTTTTGAATTCAATCTCACCATCAATACTAACAAAGTCATCTGCACCGGTTCTGTCCATTATCATTGCCTTGGTATCTAAAAGCGAGAATATTCTTTCTCCGGCAGAAATACTGCTCTGAGCCTGGGAATAGAATCTGGATATATCAAGAATAGGCTCGTATATAAGAGTGGCATATCCAAAGAATGCCGCAAGCAATCCAACAGTTATTTCCTGTGGAATTGTGATAGCCATTCTGCCTCCAAAGTAAATAATAAAACCGGCTGCAATAGACCCTCCGAATATTACCAGCGGCTGATACAGGGCCATGTAGTATGCAGATCTGAATGAAGAAATTCTCATCTTTTCACTCAATGATTCGAATTCGCCGCTTGCACGGTTTTCCTGCACCATACTCTTGTTAACTTCCACGCCGCTAATGTGCTCATTAAAGCTTGCAGTGATCTCACTGTTATATCTTCTTGCTTCTCTCGAATATGTGAGTATAAGTCTTCTTATTTTGAAAGAAACTAATGTCAGTAATGGAATAGTAGCAGTTACTATGAAAGCCAGCTTCCAGTTATATATAAACATCGCGATAAGGCAGAATATTATCATACCAATTCCCCAGATGCATTCTAAAAATCCCCACGAGATCAGCTCAGTAACTTTAATTGTATCCGAAGTTATCCTTGACATCAGCCATCCTACTGCGGATTTATCGTAGAATGAAAAAGAAAGCTCCTGAAGCTTTTTAAATAAAGCCTGTCTGATGTCAAACATAACATACTCCTGAATTTTCCCGGCAAAATTGATGAACATAAACACTGCAAATGACAGAGTTATTCCCAACCCAAGAAGCACTGAAACATATTTTATCAAAGGTTTCAGATTTATTTCAGGATTTAATCCCTGTGCATGCGCCTCATTATATTGTTTAAATAATGGCATCACGACATTATCAAGCAAATTAAGCCAGATAATAGGCGTAACTGCTTCAACAGCAGATACCACCAATACAAACGATATAAATCCAATCAGCCATTTTTTATACCGCAAAGTATATGAAAATATTTGCTTTAAGAAAGGAAATAGAGCTCCCTTTGTTTTGAAATGTTTATCTCTGAGTTTTGACATATTATTTTATTAAAAATTTTTTGTTAATAATTGCTTACTAGAAATTCATCTATAATTGTTCCATTTCCGATTCAGCTCTTATTTCATCCTCAATTGAGACCTGTATATCATAAATTTTCCTATAAAAACCGTTCATGGAAATTAATTCTTCATGAGTACCTTCTTCAATTATGCTTCCTTTATCAAGAATTATAATCCTGTCGCAATCCTGAATCGAAGTAATACGATGTGCTATTATAAAAGTAGTTTTATTTTTCATCAGGTTCCGTAAAGCTTTTTGAATTTCGTATTCTGTTTCGGAATCTATAGCAGATGTTGAATCATCAAGGATCAGAATATCCGGATCCTTAAGTAAGGTCCTGGCAATTGTAACCCTTTGCTTCTGTCCGCCTGATAACGTTACTCCCTTCTCTCCTACAATTGTTTCATATGATTCAGGAAATACTTCAGTTATAATTTCATGTATGTTAGCAGCTTTTGAAGCTTCAATTACTTCATCAATGTGTGAATCGGGATTAGCATAAGCAATGTTTCCTTTGATGGTAGTTGAAAACAAAAATGGTTTTTGCAATACAACGCCGAATCTGCTTCTTAAGTATTCCTTTGAATAAGTTTTAAGATCCTTGCCGTCCAATAAGATTTTTCCGCTGTCAGGTTCAAAGAATCTCATCATGAGGGAAATTATAGTTGTCTTACCGGCACCTGTCGGACCTAATAATGCAATCTTTTCTCCCGGTCTGACTTTAAAGCTGATATCCTTCAATACTCTCTGCTTTTCATTTTCCTCATATCTGAAAGATACATTGATAAATTCGATGTCGCCTTTTAACTTTTTGTCGAAATAATTTTTACCGGAATAATCTTCTTGTTCCGTATCGAGAATGGAAAATATTCTTTTTATCGCAACACTTGTCATTCCCATGTCACTTACAAGCTGCCCTATTCTTCTCATTGGCCAGGCAACCAGCATTGAATAAGTATAGAATGCGGTATACTCCCCTATTGATAATTGATTATTCAAAGTTAAATACCCTCCAAAGAAAATTGAAATGGCAATTTGTGTATGGATCAATAAGTCGGATGACGGCCAGTAAATTCTGTGCAGCTTTAACAGCTTAAGTCCCCATTTTCTCTTCTCTTCGTTCTGTTTAGTAAATTTATCTATTTCGTATTCTTCTTTTGCGAACGCCTTTACTACTCTTATTCCTGATAAATTTTCCTGAACAAGTACAGACAATTTGTCCTGTTCCTTTTCGTGCTCAGTCCAGATTTTGCTTTCCTTTTTGAAAAACAAAATTGATCCTGCCCCGATTACCGGTACAAATAATATCGCAATAATTGCATAAGTTAAATTGATAGACGCCATCATTATAAAAGCTCCAACAAAAAGAGCTGATAGCCTGATTACCTCAACAACCTGATTTGTGGCAAACTTTCTCAATGTCTCAACATCTCCGGTGCATCTTTGAATAAGTTCACCTGTAGGAGTTTTGGAATGATAAGCAAGCGGCAACGCCTGAATATGGGAAAATAATCTGTCACGCAATTGCTTTGTAGATTTTTCAGTTGACGAGGCTGTTATAGCGCTCGACGTGAAAGAAAATATACCTCTTAATAGTGAGATTATAAGAAACATTATCCCCAGCGATATAAGTATTGTAGTGAGATTGTCTATTCTAAGATCAGGAATAAGTGAATATAAAAATCTGGTAACTCTGTCTTCCGGCACAGACAAAACTTTTCCATTGCTTTGAAAATAGACAATTACTTTATCCACTGTCAGCTGCAGAATTTTCGGCTCAAGCATCCGTATAAAAGTAGATGCAATAAGCATTACTGCCGAAAGGATATAATAACCCTTCCATTTTCCTAAAACCTGTAAAAGTCTCTTTATTAGCATAATCTTAAATTTAGTGAAAAAAAAACCGCGAATACTTTGGTATCCGCGGTCTCTGAAATCTTCTTATGGAAGTATTTTACTCTATGAACCTCCATCTAAACCACGGATTTTGAATTCTATCCACTGCAGTGCATAGTGGAATAAATAACTTTATGTAAGCCATTTGATAATTTTGTTTCATAGCTATTGAGTTAGAACTTCACCTTTCTTTTGATTTGGTTTATGTAATCCGTAAGTTTATACTTTACAAAATTACGAATGTTAATATTAAGAATCAAGTTTTGTTTTTGGAAAAGTGTCTGCGGTATTGAGTATTAGGTATTGGGTATTAGGTATTGGGTATTGGGTATTGGGTATTGGGTATTGGGTATTGGGTATT
>JBBSDT010000131.1:0-8467 GCA_038240405.1 Ignavibacteria bacterium | reverse complement strand
CTCTCTTTGATTTTTTACTCATAATTTTTTACCGTTTTATACTTTTTACTACGGTAACATTAATTATGAGGCAACGACCTGTTTCTTATAACCTCAGGGTAAGATTAATTATGAGGCAATGCGATATATAATTATTATCAATTGTTTTATTAATAAAAAATGTACATTCTCTATATAATTTTTGTAAAATAAGATCTATTTTAGTAAAGTGCGAGCAATAATACGGCGGTGGTGTTAAATGTGTGAATCCTGAAATAATGTAATTTCCATCAGTTAATTTCATAATCCTACTTCCACCATCACTAATTTCAGGAGTATGAATAAAGATTTTTTTATAAAGATTTCCTTCAGATGTCAATTTGAAGAAAAAAATATCGTTATTAATTTTGAAGTCTATTATCGCCCAGCAAGTTACAGCTATATTTCCACTGTCTTCAACTATCAGATCAAATGCTCTTATGTCGGTATATAGAGAATCCTTAATAGTTTTTTGCCACAAAGTGTCACCGGTTCCACTAATCTTTAATATGTAGGCACCGCCAGATACTGTTCCAGTTGATTTCCTTCCACAAATAATAAAATCACTTTCACCACTTTTTTTAATTCTCACAAATCTGTCATCAATGGAGGTTCCGTATTCTTTGTACCATAAGCTATCTCCACTCATACTAATTTTAAATATTGCCGCTTTGATGCCACTCCCCACCAAAATATAACCGGAATCACTCGTAACAATAATATCATCAAAAGTTTGAACATTGTAATTTTTTTCCCAAATATTTATACCGAATGGATTTATTTTAATGATATTTATTCCACGATTTACGGCACTAATATTCCAATGACTTATTATTAAATAATTTCCATCAAGTGTCTCAAGTCCGCATGTGCCATTCTTATATGCATTCAGTCCATATATTCTCTGCCAATATAAAGACTGAGAAAATGCCGATTGAGTAATTAATAAAATAAATAGAAGAATAAATATTTTTACACGCTTTTTCATTTTTATCGTTTTTATATAACTTACACCATTTCTATGGGTCATCCAATTAACACCTAATTTAGATTAATGGATTAATTTAGAACTTCCCAACTTAATGGATTCCGATTGTTATCAAAAGGCTAATTTCAGACTAATTAGATCCCCGCTCGCCTCGCTGAGCTCGACGAAGCGGGCCTAAAGATCGCGGGGATATCAATGAGTGGTATTTTGTCGCCCATATTGAAGTTGAGAAACAGATGTTATAATAATTTGATATTTATACTCTAACCAATTCGCATAATCTATACTCCTCTAATAATCAATTGCTTTACTCAAGGAACTCACAGCGACTTTAATAAGCTATTGAAATTTTCTAATTTAATCTGCTTATTATTTGATAAAATTCATCATTGTTGAATGGTCAAAAAATTTCTCCGGGCGAATGAAAATAACTTATTAATAGTTTTTTTCCTGTTAATGATTCTGCCATTCGTTGCAATTACTATATTTAACCATCCCTCAGCAGATGATTTCTTTTATTCCGAAAAAGTAAAAACTTTCGGATTCTGGTCTGCTCAAATAAAGTGGTATAAATTCTGGACCGGAAGATTCTTTTCAACAGCTCTGCTGAGCCTCACGCCCTTAATATACAAATCTGTCTGGGGATACAAATTATTGGTTTTATCAATGATGCTGTTACTGTTTTATGTTTTCTATTTGTTTATTTCAGAATTCACAGAAAAGAAATTATTAAAAAAGGAAAAAATAACTTTAACTCTTTCAGTTTTATTTTTGTATTTATATGCATTACCCACTGTTTCTCAGGGTTTGTACTGGCTGCCTGCCATTTTCGTCTACAATTCTGCAATCATACTAATTCTGATCTTTCTTATTTTATATAATAAGTATAAACAAGAAACAAAGACGGTCTTTAAAATTTATTATTTTATAATATTTGCAATTATAATCACATTCAACATTGGTTCAAACGAAATAGCAATGATGTTAATTTCAGTGATGATTCTTCTGTTGTTTATTTCGGAAGTTATAAACACGCGCAAAGTCAGCTCCCTGATGGTATTACTTATTCTGATAATAATTGGCGTTTCTTATATAGTGATTGCCGCTCCCGGAAATTATTACAGAAATGAAAATTTCCCCGGAAGACATCAGATCTTTAGTTCATTATACATTACTTCGGAAGTGCTGGTAAAGCTCCTTTTTTCCTGGATATTTTTATCTCCGCTGCTTGCTGTCGCAGTTTTGCTGTTGCCTTTGCTGGTTAAAATAATTTCTGACAGATCTAATAAGCTAATACCGGTTCATATTAATCCGGTTCTTTCTTTAGTTTTATACCTTGGTCTGCTTTTTATGAGTATCTTCATTTTCGTCTGGAGTACAGGCAAAATTCCATTTGATAGAACTTTGAATTTTATTTACTTCATTTTTCTTGCTGGCTTCTTTTATAATATAATTACATTATTATATTACTATTCGGCTAAGAAAAAAATTGTTTTTAAAAAGAGCTACAGGTATATTAGTATTATAGCATTTGCTGTTATATGCTTATTGCTTATAAGAAAAAATAATATAAGAAATGTATATGCAGACCTATTGCTTAACACTGCATTTCAATATGATGTAGAAATGAACCAAAGATATGATTTTATTTTACAAAATAATTCTGACTCAGTTACAGTCAGGAATATTGACCGCATCCCGAGAACTTTATTTTTCCGTGACATAGAAACCGATGTGAATAACGATCTGAATAAATGGTATGCACATTACTTTAACAAAAAAGCAATAACTCTTGAAAAACCGGAATTAAAATAATACTACCCATGAATCCTGTAGAAATAATTAAAGCAAAGAGGAATAATTCAGCGCTCTCGAAAAATCAGATTGATTACTTCATTAACGGATATATAAGAGGTGAAGTGACTGACTATCAGATGTCCGCATTTCTGATGGCAATTTATTTTAATGATATGGATGAGGAAGAGACTTTTCATCTGACTGAAACAATGCTCAATAGCGGTCTTATTGTGGATTTAAGCTATATCAAGAATCCTAAGGTTGACAAGCATTCTACGGGAGGAGTTGGAGATAAAACTTCTTTAATACTTGCACCGCTGGTAGCATCATGCGGGATTCCTGTGCCGATGATTTCGGGCAGGGGACTGGGACATACTGGCGGCACACTGGATAAGCTTGAATCAATCCAGGGATTTAATGTTCATTATTCAATTCAGGAATTTAAACGGATAATTGCGGAGATCGGAGTTGTAATGATCGGACAGACTTCTGAACTTGCACCCGCTGATAAGAAAATATATGCGCTTCGGGATGTAACTGCAACCGTGGAGTGTATACCGCTTATTACTTCAAGTATAATGAGCAAAAAGCTTGCAGAAGGAGCTGATGCATTTGTTTTCGATATAAAGATTGGGAGCGGAGCTAATCTTCCTGATTATGATAAATCACTTGAGCTGGCTAAGAAACTAATTTCAACTTCAAAAAGATTCGGCAAGAAGGCAATTGCAATTCTGACCGACATGGAGCAACCGCTTGGAAATAAAATAGGGAACTGGCTTGAGGTGGAAGAGTGTATAGAACTTATGAATGGCGAAATGGTTTCTGACTTATATAAACTCAATAATGTTCTGGCAGGAGCAATGATTTATCTCGGGGGAAAAGCCTCGAACATCGAAGAAGGAGAAAAAATTGCTACAGAAAAATTAATGGATAAAAGCGCTTATAACAAATTCCTTGAAATGGTAAAGATTCAGTGTGGAGATGTTGACTATATAAAGGATTGGAAAAATTATAAAAGGTCAAAGCATATGAAAGAAATCAAATCAAAAGAAGACGGATTTATCTCGCAATTAACGGCAATGGATTTTGGATTTGCGGCTATTGAGCTTGGAAGCGGAAGGAAGAAAGTGGATGACAAAATAGATTACCTTTCAGGCATAATTTTAAAAAAGAAATGCGGTGATGAGGTTAAAAGCGGCGATATAATTTGTGAGCTTTATGCTGAGCATGAACATAAACTCCTTGCTGGTGAGAAGAGGTTGGAAGGCGCTATAAAAATTTCTAAAGAAAAATTACAGAATAAAAATATAATAATTGATATACTTTATTAAACGCACTAATTACCTCAGACTTTCCAGATACTTTTCTTTCAGAAGGGGTGTTATTCTATATCTGTCATCGCCGAATTCCTCTGACATTGATTTAAGTATGTTATACACCAGCTCTAATCCCAATTTTCTGCTCCATTCTATAGGACCGTAAGGATAATTCGTTCCAAGCTTCATAGCGATATCAATATCCTTTTCATTTGAGGTTCCTTCATGCAATACAAGATAAGCCTCTTTGATTATAATTGAAATAATCCTCATTGAAATCATCCCGACTCTGTCAGAAACGTCATAAACTTCTTTATCAATATTTTCAAAAAGTTTTCTGGCTTTTTCATATGATTCTTGAGAAGTAAAATTTGTTTTCGTAAGCTCTATGCCTTTTGCGTTTGAAAATCCGGGATATATACCGGCCCCTATAAACCTTCCTGGATATTTTGAATTTATAGATTGTTCCAATGCTGTAATGCATAGTGAAGAAGTTATTAAAACGGCGGCAGAATTTTTTTCATCGATAAAATTTAAAATATTAAATTTTATTTCTTTGCCGGAATTTGTAAGTTCAAATATATATTCGACCGATTCATCAAGTTCATCTGCAATATCATATTTTGATTTCAAAAGTTCAGAAAGCTCTGAGACCATTGTTTCGTCATCACCAATTAAAAAAACTTTTTCCATTTAAAAATATAAAGTATTAATGTTTATAATGTGAATAAAACAGAATTAAAGGAAAAGCTGGAATCATTATACTTTGAATACAAAAAGAAACATTCATCGAAAGATCCTGTCTGGATTCTTCATGAATTTCAGGAAGCCAAAGACATCGAAATAATCGGATTAATTACATCTTCATACGCATACGGACAGGTCGAACTGATAAATAAGTTTATTAAAAAATTTCTGAAGATTATTAATTTTAAAGTTTACGAATTTACTTCTAATTATTCTGAACATAAAGACAAAAAATTCCTTGAAGGATTACAATACAGATTTAACACCGAAGAAGATTTGTCACTTTTTGTTTTAAATATCCGTAATGCAATCAACAAATTCGGAAGCCTTCAAAATCTGTTCCTGCGTAATTATAGAAGACACCACAAAAATATTCTCCCTGCTCTGAACTGCTTCGCTGAAGAGCTGAATACATACACAAGTACGGATTCTCTTTACAAATATCTTATACCTCTTCCTGAAAATAAGTCAACATGCAAACGACTCAATTTGTATCTGAGATGGATGGTCCGTAAAGATGAAATAGATGTCGGAATATGGAGTCATATCGATAAATCTAAACTCATAATGCCGGTTGATACTCATATATACAGAGTTGCAGGAAAACTGCGCCTGGTCAAAAGAAAATCATGTGATATGAAATTTGCAATAGAGTTAACTGATATATTAAAACAATTTGACCCAAGTGACCCGGTCAAATATGACTTTGCATTGTGCCACATAGGGATAGATAAAAAAAGTTTTTAAAAGATGAAATTATTCTTGGAATCATAGAAATTAATACTTATAGAATTATGATCCCGAAGGCATGACATTATTATAGAGATGACATTATTGAAAGAATTCTCAAAGAACAAATAATCCCGAACGATTTTATATTGGCATCAAAAATTTTGATTAGAACTTCCGAAAGCCGGTTTTGTGAATATAAAGATATATGATATAACAGGAAAAGAAATATCGCCCGTGGTAAATGAATTCAAGAAAGCGGGAAATTATAATGTTACATTCGACGGAAGGAATCTCACAAGCGGGATTTATTCTACTCAATCCAATCAGGAGATTTTATTTCGACAAAGAAGGTGGTTCTGATAAAATAAAGAACATTTTCTTGAACCAGTATTAAAGGATTGTAGGATTTCAGGATTAGTCATGAATAAATAAACGATTGAACATTGATAATTGCTTATTTGTCATTCCGGCAATCTTTAAGCCGGAATCCAATCAGCAATCTTTTTAAACCAGGATTAAAGGATTAAAGGATTAGTCGTGAATTAATAAACAATTGAGCATTGAAAATTGATAATTGGTAATTGCTTCCCCGCCTTGTCATTCCCGCAATCTTTTGAGCGGGAATCCAATCAACAATCTTTTTGAACCAGGATTATAGGATTGCGGATTAGTCATGAATTAATAAACAATTGAACATTGAAAATTGAAAATTGATAACTGCTACTCCCGCCATGTATTCCCGCAATCTTTTGAGCGGGAATACAATCAACGACGAAGCTGTCTTTTTCAAGAACTTTTTTATAAATGTATTGAATAAACTTATTTTGATTCTTAATTTGTTTCACTTGCCGAAATGGCGGAACTGGTAGACGCACTGGACTCAAAATCCAGCGAGGCTCAAACCTCGTAAGGGTTCGACTCCCTTTTTCGGCACTTTAAATTTAAACTGGAGATAAATCATGTGTGGCATTGTAGGTTATATTGGAAAAAGGAGCTCTTTTCAAATAATTTTCGACGGACTAAAAAGATTAGAATACAGAGGTTACGATTCTGCCGGGGTTGCAATAATAGATGCTGAAAGTCATATTAATATTTACAAGAAAGCTGGAAAAGTTAAGGAGCTGGAAAATAAATTCAATGAAGAAGCCTTAGAGGGAAAGATTGGTATCGGGCATACCCGGTGGGCTACACATGGCGAACCAAATGACAATAACGCCCATCCGCATTTCGATATGAACAGGAATATTACCATCGTTCATAACGGCATAATTGAAAATTTTAAAACTTTAAAAAAGAAGCTCGAAAGCGAAGGATTTACTTTCAGTACCGATACTGATACTGAAGTTCTGGCTAATCTTATCGAATATCATTATAAGAAAAAAAATAGTTTTGAAATTGCTGTAAGACTGGCTCTGACGGAAGTCGAAGGCACATACGGTATTGCCTGCTTATGCAAAAGTGAGCCGGATAAAATAATTATTGCCAGAATGGGAAGCCCCCTTATGTTCGGATTGGGAAAAGATGAAATTATTGTATCTTCCGATGCAGCTGCAATAATCAATCATACGAAAAATGTCATTTATCTTGAAGACGGTGAAATGGCAACGTTGAAAAGTGACAGCTTCTCCATAAAGACAATTGAAGATGAGGATATTTTCAGGGAAGTACAAAAAATCGAATATGATCTCGAACAGATCGAAAAAGGCGGATATGAACATTTCATGCTTAAAGAAATTTGTGAACAGCCCGATGCAATTCAGAATACTTACAGGGGTAGAATCAACTTTGAAACCGGCGATGTAAAGCTTGGAGGCCTTGATAACGTAAAGGATAAGCTTATTAATGCTCCTAGGATTATTATTGCTGCATGCGGTACAGCATGGCATGCTGCACTGCTGGGCGAATATATGATCGAACAATATTGCAGAATTCCTACTGAAGTTGAGTATGCATCCGAATTCAGATATCGTAATCCAATAATAAATAAAGACGACATTGTTATATTAATCAGCCAGAGCGGTGAAACTGCAGATACTCTTGCTGCACTGAAGGAAGCAAAAAGGCTTGGCGCCACTACCATTGGAATCGTCAATGTAGTTGGAAGTACAATTGCCAGAGCAGTTGATGCAGGTACCTATATCCACGCAGGTCCGGAAATCGGCGTAGCATCAACCAAAGCCTTTACGTGTCAGCTAATGTCCCTAGCATTAATTACTTTAATGATCGGAAAAAATAAAGGCACAATTTCCGAAAGTGAACTGAAGGAAATAGCTAATGAACTTAAAGTGCTTCCGGAGAAGATGAGACAGACAATTGAAAAAAGAAATGATTATAAATTCATTGCGGAAGAATTTAAGGATGTTAAAAACTTTTTATATCTCGGAAGAGGATACAACTTCCCGGTAGCGTTGGAAGGTGCATTAAAGCTGAAAGAAATTTCATATATACACGCCGAAGGTTACCCGGCAGCAGAAATGAAGCACGGAGCAATCGCATTAATAGACGAAAATATGCCCGTGGTTTTTATAGCCACCAAAGATAAATCCTATGATAAAATAATCTCAAATATAGAGGAGATAAAGGCAAGGAAAGGAAAGATTATTACTATTGCTACCGAAGATGATAGCGAAATAAATAGTTATTCAGATTATATACTCCGGGTTCCTAAAACTATTCCTATTTTTTCACCCATATTAAACAGCATACCTCTTCAATTTTTATCTTATTATATCGCCACTGCAAGAGACTGCAATGTAGATCAGCCCAGGAATCTGGCAAAAAGCGTGACGGTTGAATAAACTTTCAAATTATAAATTATAAATTTTAAATTTTTTGTATGATTGCATTTTAGGTATATGCCAATTGTACG
>JBBSDT010000130.1:0-8528 GCA_038240405.1 Ignavibacteria bacterium | reverse complement strand
TTGGGTAATGACATAAAACTTGATGATTCCGGAAATGTATACATCGCAGGAGCTGAATCAGTGATTAAATATGATAAATTTGGGAATTTGAAATGGACAGCATATCATGCCGCTGATTATAGAAAATTGGTTTTAGATTCTCTTGGAAATATATATACAGCTGGAATTGGATCAGGATATTATGTAGTGGCCAAATATGATCGCAACGGAAATAATTTCTGGGTTAATAGATATGCCGGTGCTTACAGGCTTCACGATTTAACTCTGGATAATAATGGTAATATATTAATAACAGGTGAAACAGAATACTTCAATACTTACTACGACTATACTACTATTAAGTACTCAAATAATGGCAATATTATCTGGATTAGACACTATAATGGTCCGGGCCCGCCGCCAATGGCAGATGACATTCCTTATGCATTAACTACGGATAATGCATCAAACGTTTATGTTACGGGAGCAAGCCAGGATGCCTCATCAAATTTCAATTGCACTACAGTAAAATATGACAGTTCGGGAAATGTCATATGGGTAAAACGAATATATCCTCCTTCTAACGGTTATGATATAGCAGTTGATAAGTTGCAAAATGTCTATATAGCCTCACGAAGTACGGGTAACAACTACACAATTAAATTGGATATTGATGGAAATATATTATGGACAAGGACATATCTTACGACCAACGGATTTGCAACAAACATTTCCGTATTAATTCTTGATTCAGCTAATAATATATATGTAACAACTAATATAGATTCTAATAACAATACACGTTACGGCGCCATAAAATATGATGATAACGGAAATCAATTATTTGTTGTCGATTATCATTATACAAATATTGAAGTCAATTACGTAAATGATATGGTGATAGACAAAAAAGGAAGTGTTTATTTGACTGGAACTAGTAATATGGCTTATGCAACTGTAAAATTTTCTCCAACAGTGACGAATATTTCTGAGAATAATATTCAACCTTCGGAATTTAATCTCGGACAAAATTATCCAAATCCCTTCAATCCCTCTACAAAAATTAATTACCATATACCTATTACTCAAAACGTATTATTGAGAGTATATGATGTTCTTGGTAATGAAATCGCTATCCTTGTAAATGAAAAGAAAAATTCAGGAAGCTATGAAATTGAATTTGATGGAATAAATTTATCAAGCGGAATTTATTTTTATAGGTTAGAAGCAAATGGAGAAGTTGTTGACACGAAGCGGATGTTGCTATTGAAGTAAAGTTTATACTAATATAATTTTCATTTAAAAGGATTTGATTAATCAAATCCTTTTCTTTTTTATTTTATAGATCTTTAAATATTCAAGTATAAATTACATTGCAATTTTAATTAATAAAAAGTAAAATACATTCAAATTCAAACTAATATTCAATGAAATTACATCTTAACATAATTGTTTTTCTAATTATTATATCATTCTTTGCATTTGGAATTAACACTTCAAATAAAAGTTTTAATACTAAAAATAATAAGAAAGAAAATGAAAATTACGGCGAATCAAAATTTCCAAATGATATTGAGTATATAAAAAGAACCTTTCCTTTCTATAAAAGTGATCCTGATGCAGAGTTACAGGCTTTAAAAAAAGCGCAGGAAATGAGGCAGGCCGCATCAGTTGACCATTCCACTCCGGCATGGGAATTTGCCGGTCCGACAAATATCGGGGGAAGAACAACGGCTCTCGTATATAATCCTCAGAATGCGAATATAGTTTATGCCGGCGCGGCAACAGGCGGTGTTTTCAAATCCATTGACGGCGGGATCACATGGAATTCAATTTTTGATGCACAGTCAGTGCTTCCTGTAGGAGATATAGCTATTGATCCTGTAAATCCAAATATAGTTTACGTTGGTACCGGCGAAGCAAACGGTGGACATAATAATTTTGCAGGCGGCGGAATTTATAAAACTACCGACGCTGGCTCTACATGGCAAATGATCGGACTTGAAAATACTGTTTCAATCGGACGAGTTGTTGTAGACCCTTTAAATCCATTAAAAGTATATGCTGCGGCAGTGGGCTCTTATTTCGGCCCTAATCCTGACAGGGGAGTTTACAGAAGCATTAATGGAGGAGCCAACTGGACTAAGATTTTATTTGTAACAGATTCTACCGGGGCAGTGGATATTGCAATTGATCCTGTAAATCCGAATAATTTATTAGCCGCAATGTGGCAGAGAACCAGGTATCCAAATGGAGGGCAGCTCTATGGACCTACAAGCGGAATTTATAAATCAACTAACGGCGGAGACAATTGGACAAGTCTCGGTGTTGCGAACGGGTTACCAAATTCCAGCACAACAAATGTAGGACGAATCGGATTAGGCTTATCCAAGTCTAGTCCAAACATTGTGTACTCTATTTTTACAAATGGAACTTCATACCTCGGATTTTATAAAACAACTAACGCAGGATTAAACTGGACTAACGCAAATCCAAATGGACAATTACAGTCCGGATTTTCTACATTCAGCTGGTATTTCGGACAGGTCAGAGTTCACCCTACAAATCCTGATATAGTCTATGTTCTTGATTTCGGAATAATGAAATCCTCAAACGCCGGAACTACATGGACGAATTTAACTTCATTCAATATACATGTAGATAATCATTCCCTCGCATTCAAACCGGGAGATCCTAATACAATTATAGAAGGAAATGACGGAGGAATTTATATTTCGCCTAACGGCGGGTCCACTTTCACAAAAGTTGCAGCTTTGCCTTTCACACAATTTTATGAAATTGGATTAGACAAAACAAATCCCGGCAGGCTCTATGGAGGTGCACAGGACAACGGAACTCCGAGAACACAAACCGGTGCATTTAATGACTGGGAAGACATTTATGGAGGCGATGGTTTTTATGTGACCATTGATCCGGTAAATCCTAATATCATATATGCGGAATCGCAGTTTGGCGCACTGGGAAAATCAATAGACGGCGGCAATAGTTTTAATGATGCAACCTCAGGAATAAATGCTTCGGAAAAAACAAACTGGTCTACTCCTGTTATAATGGATCCTAACAACAACAGCATACTTTATTACGGAACAAACAAAGTTTACCGGACTACTAATGCAGCGTCTTCATGGACTGCAGTGAGTCCGGATTTAACGAATGGAAATCAACCCCGGCTTGGAACAGTATCAACAATTGCTGTTGCTCCAACAAATTCAAATGTTATCATAGCAGGAACCGATGATGCTAATGTCTGGATAACCTCAAATAACGGAACGAACTGGACTAAAGTATCTGCGACACTTCCTTACAGGTGGATTACAAGAGTTGCAATAGATCCTGCCAATGAGAACATATGTTACGTAACCTTTAACGGGCTAAAATGGAGAGATCCTCAGCCTCATATATTCAGAAGTGTGAATAAAGGGCAGACCTGGCAAAACATAAGCAACAATCTTCCCGATGCTCCGATAAATGCCTTTGCTATTGATCCTCTCAGATCAAATGTTTTATTCGTTGGGTCGGATGTCGGCGCTTATGTTAGTTTTAATACCGGCACAAGCTGGCAGTATCTTGGTTCAGGTTTGCCGATGGTTTCAGTTTATGATTTCAAGATTCATCCGACTGCGTACTATCTCGCTGCCGGGACACACGGCAGATCAATGTATAAAATTGATCTCACACAGGTTGTGGGAATAAATTCAAACGAAAAAATTATTGCTGATAAATTTTCCCTGGAGCAGAATTATCCCAATCCTTTTAATCCGGTTACAACAATTAACTACACTATTGCAAAAAGCGGAAACGTTTCATTAAAGATTTTTGATGTCACGGGAAAGGAGATAAGAACGTTGATCAATCAATCCGGATCAGATAAACAAAATAAAGGAACTTACTCGGCAGTCTGGAACGGGATGGATAATTCCGGTAATTCAGTTTCAAGCGGAGTATATTTCTACAAGCTAGAAGTAAGCGGAGAATTCGTAAGCACGAAAAAAATGGTACTTCTGAAATAAAAAAATAATAAATCATACAATAATATCAACAATTACAAATAAATGAAAATTGACAAAAATTTGCTTCATGTAAAAACAATTTTAAACCTTGCTATCGCGATTGCTTTCGTAATTCCTTTTGGTAATTTATATTCTCAAACAACTGTAAATATTAATTCCCTGAAAGATAACACTCTTTACGAGGATGTGTCTGGAAATACAAGCAACGGTGCAGGAAAGTTTTTTTTTAGCGGAAAGACTGCAGGCGGCAGTATCAGGAGAGGATTAATTGCTTTCGATATAGCTTCAAACATTCCTCCCTGTGCAACTGTGACAAGTGTGACTTTGACCCTGCACATGTCCAAAACTTCTGCCCTTGCAAAAACCATATCATTAAGAAAAGTTTCTCAGAATTGGGGCGAAGGTCTGTCAGCTGCTCATGGCGAAGAAGGCGGCGGCGCAACAGCTCAAACCGGAGATGCTACCTGGCTCTATACATTTTATAATACAGCATCCTGGTCTTCTGTAGGTGGTACTTTTTCAACTGCATCAAGCGATAGTTTAAGCGTTGATGCAGTGGGGTTTTATACATGGCCTTCAACTATAAAAATGATAAATGATGTTCAGGGCTGGGTGAATAATCCTTCAGCAAATTACGGCTGGCTTCTGCTCGGAGATGAATCCTCATTTGAGACAGCCAAGAGATTTGACACAAAGGAGAATGATTCATTAAATTTTCGGCCAAAGCTGACGGTCACATATACTCTTAACTCATTGGCTTTAAACCTGACAGCTTTAATTGAAGGTTTATGGAATGGTACTGCAATGGTTAGTGATACTTCCAAAGTTTATTTGAGAAATTCTGTTTCGCCATATGCTAAAGTAGATTCTGCGGTGAGTGTACTTAATTCTTCAGGAAATGGCGTATTTTGTTTTAGCCACGCCGGTACCGGTTCTTATTATATCGTTGTTTCGCACAGGAATTCGATTGATACCTGGAGCAAGTTTCCGCAATCTTTTATAACAGGAGTATTAAAAAACTATGATTTTACAACAGCTGCCTCACAGGCTTTTGGAAATAATATGGTGCTTAAATCTGGAAAGTATGCTATCTACAGCGGAGATGCCAACAAAGACGGTTTTGTTGACCTGACAGATCTTTTAAGAATATTTAATGACAGTAAGAATTTTGTTTCCGGTTATGTGGTCACCGACATAAATGGTGATAATTTTGTAGACCTGAGCGATTTAATAATTGCTTCCAATAACGCCAGTAATTTTGTAAGTGTAATAACGCCGTGACTTAGTGCTGACTCTAATAATTACAAGATGGCGTGCTGACAGGTAGAAATCAATATTCTCTTTTGCTTGCAAAGTTAACAAATTCTATCAAGGCTGATTTAACATTGCTTTCTTTAAATTCCTTTAGCGCATTAATTGATGCAATTGAGAATTCATTGATCTTTTGAATTGTATATTCGATTCCTCCGTTATTCAAAACAAATTCATAAACAGGATCAAATTTATTTGTTGAATCACTTTTAATTAACTTCATCATTTCTGTTGATTTTTTTTTGGGAGCATTGCGAAGGGAAATAATGAGAGGCAGTGTAAATTTTTTTTCTTTAAGATCATTGCCCGGTGATTTACCGAGAAGCTTTTTTCTTCCGGTATAATCAAGAATATCGTCTCTTAGCTGAAAGGTCACTCCTGCATTTTCACCAAACATCCCAAGTCTAGTTACCTCTGTTTTATCTTTTGCAGTGCTTAGAGCTCCAAGCTTGCAGCATGTCTTGATCAGCGAAGCAGTCTTATCTGAAATTACTTTGAAATAAGTCTCCTCTGAGGAATCAAAGTTCCGTGCTTTTTGTATTTGAAGCAGTTCCCCTTCGCTCATTCTTCTAACAGCCTCGGATGTCACCTGCAAAAAATCATACTCATTGTTTTCCAGGGAAATCAATAATCCCTTTGACAACAAATAATCTCCTATTAATACGGCCGCGTTATTTTTACAGACCGCATTTATCGAGGCAATGCCCCTCCTGGATTTAGCTTCGTCAACAACATCATCATGAATAAGAGTAGCAGTGTGGAGAAGCTCGACTAAATTAGCGGCGATGTAAGTTCTGCTGTTAATTTCTCCGCATAGCTTTGCTGATAAGAGTACAAGGATAGGACGTAATTTCTTTCCTTTTTGTTTGAGGATATATTTCGTGATAAGATCAATTAAAGCAACATTGGATTTCAGGACAGTGGAAAACTGTTTGTCAAAATCTTTAAGTTCCTGCGTTACCGGTTGGGAAATCTTTTTTAAGTTCAATCCTTTAGAATTAAGATGGTTAAGTTTTCTCTATGTCGTCTGCTGTATCACTCACAGGAATTTTCTTTTGTGAGTATTTACTGATCAGAATGCTGACCTCATATAGTATAATCAGGGGAATTCCAAGCAGCAACTGGCTTGTAATATCCGGACTGGGTGTAAGTATTCCCGCAATAAGTAAAATCAAAACTATAGCGTGCTTTCTGTATTTCCTCATAAATTGCGGCTTCAGTATTCCTATTTTGGAAAGAAAAAAGGAAACCATAGGAAGCTCAAATACCACTCCTGCGGCCAGCATCGTAGAAATTATAAAACTGAAATATTCATCTACCGCAATAATATTATCTATAATTGAAGAACCAAAATTTGCAAAAAATTCCAAAGCTGATGGTAGAATTACAAAATAAGCAAAGGTTATTCCTGAAAGGAAACAAATGCTTGAAAAGATTACTATGCTTCTTATATATCTGCTTTCACCGGGTTTTAAGGCCGGCTCAATAAATTTCCAGAATTGGTAAAAGATATTCGGTATGCTAGCGATAACTCCGCCAACTAAAATGACCTCCATGTATAATGTGAATTGACCGAACGGCTTGATATTTTGAAGCTTTAAGGGAGGAGTAGTGCGGGTAGCAGGCAGAAGCAGGGCATTGTCCATAATCCAGTTTATGAAAATTGCCACAACAATTGCTCCTATTACTATTCCGATAACGGATTTTATAATCCTCCACCGGAACTCTTCAAGATGCTCAAGAAAAGTCATCTCACCGGGCTCAACATCGTCATCTTCGTCTTTAATGTCTGCCGGCTTTGTAATCATATTCATAAAAATAGAATTTTATATTATCCTATTTTTAAGTCATCGTACAACTTAAATTTTGATGTTAGATTTTTAACTTCTTCAGCGACTTCTTTTTTTACATTTTCATCTTTTGGCTTTGAAATGATTTTGTTTATCATTTCCGCTATGATTTCCATTTCATTTACTTTCATTCCTCTTGTGGTCAAAGCAGGAGTTCCGATGCGGATACCGCTTGTTATCATAGGGCTTTTGTCATCAAAGGGAACAGCATTCTTATTACATGTTATTCCAACTTCATCAAGTGTTTCCTGGGCAGCTTTTCCTGAAATATCTTTGTTTCTTAAATCTAAAAGCATCAGATGGTTGTCCGTTCCACCTGATATAACTTTATAATCATAAGATATAAGCTTTTCTGCAAAAGCACGTGCGTTTTTTATAACTTGTTTGGAATAATCAAGGAAACTGTCTTCCAATGCTTCCTTAAAAGCAACTGCTTTTGCAGCAATTACATGCATAAGCGGTCCTCCCTGAATTCCCGGCATTACCATCGAATCAATTAATTCACTCATCATTTTTGTCCGGCCCGATTTAGGAGCTTTCTTTCCAAATGGATTTTCGAAATCCTTCCCCATCAAAATCATCCCGCCTCTCGGACCTCTCAGAGTCTTATGTGTGGTAGAAGTAACTACATGACAATAAGGCAGCGGATTATTCAAAAGTCCCTTTGCAATTAAACCTGCAGGATGGGCTATATCGGCAAAAAGAAACGCTCCGGCTTTATCTGCAATTTCTCTGAACTTTTTATAATCTATATTTCTTGAATAAGCGCTTGCACCCACTGTGATCATCTTTGGCTTTTCTTTAAGTGCAACCTGCTCGACCATATCATAATCAATCAGCTCTGTTTCCGGATTAATACCGTATTGAGTGAAATTGTAAAGCTGACCGGAAAAATTTACAGGTGAACCATGAGTAAGATGTCCGCCGTGAGAAAGATCCATACCCATAACTTTATCACCTGGCTTTACCAGGGTAAAGTAAACAGCCATATTAGCCTGACTGCCCGAGTGTGGCTGCACGTTCACATATTCAGCATCGAATAATTTTTTTGCTCTGTCTCTTGCAAGATTTTCCGCAACGTCCACAAATTCACAGCCTCCATAGTATCTTTTGCCGGGATAACCCTCTGCATATTTATTTGTAAGTGTCGAACCCAATGCATGAATAACAGCATAAGAAACAAAATTTTCAGAGGCAATCAGCTCCAGCTTTTCTGCCTGTCTACGTGTTTCGTCTTCTATTGCATTAAAGATTTCCTTATCATAATCTTCGAGGGAATGTCTAATCAAATCCATTTTACTGTATTAGATTTTTCAGGTTCAAAATTTTATCAAATGTTTTTTGTCGCTATTCATCC
>JBBSDT010000129.1:0-8549 GCA_038240405.1 Ignavibacteria bacterium | reverse complement strand
TCCATAAAAATATAAAAATTCAAAAATTGAAATCTATCTAACTAAAGATAGATTTCAATTTTTTATACATCTATACTTATTAACTTTCTGAGTATAGACTTTCGTATTCCATAAGTCTTGATTTTCCACATTAATGATTCTTACTGTAAAAATATATTTCCAGATCACCCAAAAATTGATCCAAACTTAAAGCATCTGTTTCCATTCTTTTTAATTCTGCCAGATCATTCTCTCTGCTCTTAATTCCCTTCGTTACTTTGATAAAATTTTTCCCCGGAGATATGGAATCTGCCAGTAAACCAAAAGATCCATATCCAGTAGTATCTACATGGGCCCAAAACATTAATCCGCTTTGTGCTCCTATAATTTCTGATTGAAAAAACTGGAGTTGAATCTTTTCATTTGATTCTCTATATGTAAGAGTTTTAATACACTTCAGGAATGTAGTTGTACTATCCATCTCATCCCTGGCACGAGTTGAGTCAGCGCCGTTAATTTCTGCATAGCGACCCCCATTAGGGCAATTTCCAGTACACGGAGCAGACGATGTGGAGGTACATTGACAAAAATAAAGTAATGTGGTACTATAAAAATTGCAAAATGTGGTATCTAATTGCGAAAGTGTATAACTACATGACGTGTCTGAATGACAAGTGCTATACACTGAAGTGTTTGGGTTCGAGGCATCTTTATTATTTTCATTCTCCTTAGAGACGTTATCACTTACACATTTTAAAGAATATATCGATATAATAATACCTAAAAAAACTAAAATTAATTTATTGGCTTTTTGAAATTTCATTTTTCCTCCTTAATTTATTTTGTTATGTTGTGAAAAAATTTTTTCCTTAAATATAATCTGAATTTCATTGCAGTTTCACAAAATATTTTACAGATATCTCCAAATATCTATTAAAATTATAAACAGAAGTTAAGAATAATGTTTTAAACTGTAATTTGGGGGATAACCATATGATTCGGAAAGCATTTCATATTTTCCTTAGTTTAAAATTACTAATTTTAATGTTAATAAACATTGTTAATTGAATTATACTTGATGAACTTTTCTGTATATAAAATTGGTATAATATATCAATTATTATATAGGGGTTTCCTCACTTTTTTCATCGCACATTTGTACTGGAACAAAAGTAAAATTAAATTTGATGAATTTTTAAGGCGTGTTAATCTTAGAAAACCTGTTGGTGATTGTAGAAGTTAGGAAGTAGTGTAATTTCAAGAAGAGCTATGATTGAGCTTGCATCTTTCCTTTCGATAATTCAATTCCAAGCTCTTCCAGTTGAATATTTGTTACTTCAGAAGGACACTCATCCATCAAAGATGATGCCTTCAGAGTTTTAGGAAAAGCAATTGTGTCTGTAATAGATTTTAATCCGCATAATATTGCAACGAACCGGTCAAGCCCAATTCCAGCACCTCCATGCGGAGGTGCGCCGAATCTGAATGCCTCAAGCATGAAGCCGAATTTCCTTTTTGCTTCCTCATCCGTCAACCCAATCATATCAAAAACCTTTTTCTGTATGTCAGGCCGGTGTATCCGGATGCTTCCGCTGGCAAGCTCAAATCCGTTTAAAACAATATCATAGCAGTTTGCTCTTATAGCTTCTACTTCGTCCTTGTCCCTGCTGTCCAGATATTTCAGATATTCATCTTTTGGTGAAGTAAAAACGTGATGCTCTGCTACAAATCTTTTTTCTTCCTCATCATATTGAAAAAGAGGAAAGTCGGTGATCCAGACAAATTCATACCTGGATTCATCTCTCAACTTAAAATCATCAGCAAGCCTTATCCGAAGTTGACCTAATGATTGGAGAACTTTTTTGCGCTCTCCGCTAAGAATGAAAATTGTATCTCCATTCCCAGCATTAAATTTTTCTTTAACCGCGAGTAATATCTTTTCAGATAAAAATTTTGTCATAGGAGATTGAAAGGTCCCATCCGAATTAATCTTTAAATAACCCAGACCTCCAAAACCGAGATTTTTTACAAATTCTGTTAATGAGTCAATAGTTTTTCTGGTGACTTCCTGCTTATCGAGCTTTATCCCTGACACAATTCCACCTGCTGCAATTGCATCGGTAAAAACTCTGAATTCGCTTTCCTTCACCTCTTCACTTATGTTCACAATTTTAATTTCATTTCCGCCAGCAGTTTTGATTCTTAAATCCGGCTTGTCCGATCCGTAATTATTCATAGATTCATCATATGTTATGCTACGGAAAGGAATTTCCAGTTCTATATTTTTTATTTCTTTCCAGATCTCTTTAAACAATCCCTCGACAATTTTAAAAACATCCTCCTGCGTTACAAAACTCATTTCCAGATCGATCTGGGTGTGTTCCGGCTGCCTGTCTGCACGAAGATCTTCATCACGGAAGCACTTACTGATCTGGACATACTTGTCAAGCCCCGATACCATTAGTATTTGTTTGTAAATTTGAGGCGATTGCGGCAGTGCATAAAATTTTCCTTTATGGACTCTCGACGGTACAAGATAATCTCTCGCACCTTCTGGTGTAGACTTCATTAAAATCGGTGTTTCAACTTCAATGAAGTTATTTTTTTCAAAATATTTATGAACGATTTGATAAACTTTATTTCTTAAAATAAGATTATTAGTCATACTCTTTCTTCTTAAATCAAGATAACGGTATTTTAATCTTAACTCATCGGATGCTTTAACTTCTTCTTCGATGACAAAAGGTGTAACGTTCGATTCATTTAATATTTCTAGCTGATCTACATCGATTTCAATTTCACCTGTGGGAATATTTTTATTTATACTTTCTCTTCTTATAACTTTTCCGGAAGCAGAAATTACAAACTCATTTCCGAGACCGGAAGCAATTTTATAAATTTCATTTTTTTCAGGTGCAATCTTTAATTGAGTTATTCCGAACCGGTCGCGCAAATCAATAAATAATAATCCGCCCAAATCCCTTTTTTTTGCAACCCAGCCGTTTAATGTTACATTCTCATTTTCATCAGATGTTCTTATTTCACCACATGTATGAGTTCTTTGCTTAAAAGTCATTACTTTATTTAATGGTTAATTGATCGTATAATATATGATAATAACCTTAAGCCAGGAGATTCTGAAGGAATCATTTTAATTTTTATTCCAGCTATCGTTGACTTTTGATTATAATTTATGACAGCTCATGTGATTTTGAAGACAAAATTTTAACCTATTCTAAAGTAATATAAAACCGATCAAAGAGTTCCTCTGAGCTCCTGCTCTCTTTCAATCGCTTCAAATAAAGCTTTGAAATTTCCCTTTCCAAAGCTTCTGGCCCCTTTTCGTTGTATGATTTCAAAAAACACAGTTGGTCTGTCTTCAATAGGTTTGGAAAATATTTGTAGAAGATATCCATCTTCATCCCGGTCTACAAGAATTCCTAATTTCTCAAGGTCAGAAATGTCTTCCTCAATTTTACCAACTCTCTCTTCGAGTTCTTTATAATAAGACGTTGGTATAGCCAAAAACTCGAGTCCCCTGCTTTTCAATTCATTTACTGTTTCAAGGATGTTCTTTGTAGCCATTGCAATATGCTGAGCACCTGCCGATTTATAAAAATCCAGGTATTCTTCGATTTGAGATTTTTTCTTGCCAAGTGCCGGTTCATTTATTGGAAACTTTATTTTACCTGTTCCGTTTTGCATTACCTTGCTCATAAGTGCAGTATAATCTGTGGAAATATCCTTGTCATCAAAGGAAATTAATTGATTGAATCCCATTGTATGTGCATAAAATTTAACCCAATCATTCATTCTTCCGAGCTCAACATTACCCACTATATGGTCAACCGCTCTCAAGCCTGTATCTTTTATATTCTTTGCGGCTTTAGATTCGGCACTGACAAATCCCGGAATAAAAAGACCGCTATAATTTTTTCTTTCAATAAACGAATGAATGGTATCTCCATAAGTTTGGATCGAAGATTTTATCAATATACCTTCATCATCTTTATACTCAGTCGGCTTTAATACTCCTTTCGCACCTCGATTTGTTGTTTCTATATAAGATTTTTCAGCATCATCAACTTCCAGGGCAATATCTCTGACTCCATCACCATGTTTCCTGTGATGCTCTGCAATAAAGCCCTCATCTGTAAGCGGTGAAGATAATACAAACCTTATTTTTCCCTGTTCGAGAAGATAAGAAGCTTTTTCTTTATTTCCTGTTTCAAGGCCGGAATATGCGGTAAGATTAAATCCCAACACATACTGATAATAGAAAGCTGATTGTTTTGCGTTACCTACATAAAATTCCAGGTGATCTATTCTTTTTAAAGGAAGAAAGTCTTTTGTGGTCTTATTATCCTGGATTTCAGTATCAATTTCCGGAAGTGAGTCCATTTGAAAAAAATTAGAATTAAAGAATAAATAGTTAATATAATTTACGGAAAATAAGATTAAGATTTAATGAAGATAATATAACGAGCGACCTTGAGTTACAACAATTTGGATTTATACCCTCAAACTGGGGAAAATGCAGGAGATTATTTTCAGTATAAAATTATATTTCTTCTTTTTTAGGATTTAAAATTGAAATTATTATCGATGCAAGCAGAATAATTGCAATTATTCCCAGTGAATATCCCAGTGTTATTTTATAAAAATTCGTAATAAGCATTTTCATGCCAATAAATATAAGTATCATTGCAAGCCCAATCTGAAGATAATGAAACTTATTCATTAAACCGGAAAGCGCAAAATAAGTTGTTCTCAGGCCTAATATGGCAAAGATATTTGAAGTATAAATTATGAAGGAATCCTTTGTAACCGCAAATATTGCGGGTATCGAGTCAAACGCAAAAACAATATCTGTGAATTCAATTGCCAGAAGCGCTATTAATAGGGGAGTTGCAAATCTTTTTGATTTTTCAATTATAAAAAACTTTCCTTCATGATATCCGGTGGTTACTGGAAATACTTTTTTAAATGTCCGGACTGCTACATTATTTTCAGGTTCAATATTAACCTGACTTTGAAAAGCCATTTTGAAGCCACTATAAACGAGAAACCCTCCGAAGATATAAAGGATCCATCCAAACTTTGCAACTACTACTGAACCCACTCCAATTAGTGCGGCCCTTGAAATAAGAGCACCAATAACGCCCCAAAATAAAACTCTATGATGGTATTCCTCGGGAACTTTAAAATAAGAGAACATTAATACAAAAACAAAAATATTATCAATACTTAATGATCTCTCTAATATATATCCTGTAAAATATTCGAGCGCCTTTTCTTTTCCGAATTCATAATATATAAATACATTAAACAGTAATGCAAGAATTATCCAGACAGAACTCCATAGAAGAGCTTCCTTTACTTTGATAATATGAGTCTTCCTTTGAATAACTCCAATATCCAGAGCAAGCATTAATAGAATAAATATGTTAAAGCTAATCCAGAGTATTAATTCGAGGGACATGTGTTATGAAATTACCCTCAACATAATTTTTTAAGGAATTAAATTAAAAGAACTTATTAATGCTTAATCGAATTTCTTTTGTTCGAGTAGCATTAATAAAACTTTGTTATGAACCAGAAGATAGTATTAATGGAAATGCAGAAGTTGTTCAGATTTAACCGAAGAAGTTAAGCCCTAAAAAAATTAACAGCTTCTTTATTCTGGTATGAATGTTATTTGGAGATTAAATAAGCCTTTGTTGAAGACTACTTGTAATATATTCGATTCTTCAGAATTTCTTCGATTGTGTACTTAGCCCATCCCTGATGAGCAATATCTTTTTTTTCAGGTAAATCTTTTATATTAAACCATTTATATTCCTGTATTTCTATGGTTGGAACAGCGGAAACATCGCCTTTAATTTCTGTCACATAATGTAATACAATGTGCCATGATTTATCATTTCCTATGAATGATTCCACGAAAGATATTTTCACTTCATTTAAAGATATTCCGAGTTGTTCAAAAATAATTCTTTTAGCAGCATCATCAGGGTGTTCCAATTCTTGCAGGAGGTCATCAGGAAGGAACCATCCACTCTGATGATCATACTTATTCTTATTCTTGTACCTTACCAGAAGCATTTCATCATCTTTTAATAGAGTTATATCAACGATTAATTTACAATCAGGCATATATCTAGTAAATATTTATTTCAGGGTATTAATTTTGTAATAAAAGCAGTAGAATTATTTATTCCCAGAATAAGGTCATTGATATCAGTTAAATAATCACCATTAACATCTGTATTAATATAACCGGAAAGGAAACTAAATGAATCATTAAAAGTTGAAATAGCATCAAAAATATCTATTATTCCGTCCTGATTGATATCTGAGCTATATATACAATACTTTGAACCCTTAAGCTTTAAATTATTTCCATACGCCTGGATGATGAAGTGGTAAAATTATAACTGGCTGTACTGCCTGCAACAATATTAACACCACCGCTCTTACTCCAGGTTTCAATACAGTTTCTACCCTTTACTACAATGTAATATGTTCCGGATGGTATATTAGCAAACCTAAATGCCCCTGTAAAAGACAGCGAATCAATTATAGCTTTTAAAGAATCTCTGATTGAATAAGGATAGTAATTATTTCTTAGTATAACTTTTAAAGTATCTTTTATATTAAGTTTGTTCAACGAGACATTATAAAACCCTTCGACAGCAACGGTAAGATTCAGTGTGGTAGGCGGAGTATTCGAGATGGGAAAATCATAAAAAGATAGAGCTCCTATTTTTCTGGAATTTCTCAGAAAAGGTCCCTCATAAACAGCTGAATCAACCTGTTCCCAGACAGTGGGCAGATATGTAAGTTTGGTTGCAGTACTAGGGCTTATGAGTTCCAGCTTTACTGTGTCAGTCGAAATAATACCACCGGAAATATTTCCAGCTACATCATCAAGAAAAATATAATTTTTCATACTTTGACCTAAAGTATCAGCTGGCCAATAGGCTATGTTCGAATTATCAAACAAAATCGCGACCTCGTTTTTCAGAGCGTTAGTATAGTATGCAGCTCGTATGTTTGGTGGTCTCATATCGACTGTATCCATTGTTGTATAAAAAACTTTGCTCAGCGGTCTAAAAACCATATCGGCAATGTCATAGTAACCATAGTACGAATAATGGCACCCTTCATAATAGGAAGCGCCCACAGTTGCAACTAGTTCGATATCAGAATATCTTTTTGCAATCTGACGCTGAGTCTCTCTCAGCTGACTGGCATATTGTTCCGAACAGCATGGACGGGTTTGGAACAAAAATATTTTCCGGAGGCCGGTATAATTCTCTTTCCAGGAATCATATAATATTTGAAAATTATTAGAATAATTTTGCCAGCTAAGGTCGCCATTTGACTCACCTTGCCACCAGAAAACCGCTTTAATTATATTCGACAGCCCGGACTTTTTTACTCTGTACAATAACTTTCCATAAATTGAAGTTAAATCTGTTTGGTTTGAATTATTCCGGAGATTCATCTCTATTGTTGAACTTGCCCTACCACCGTTAATAACACATGTAGGTATGCCATAATTTTCTTTAATGAGTTTTTGCAATCTCAAAGCCCAAACGCCAACATTATACGGGCCAGAAAAATCCGATACAGCTCCATCTGAATGAGAAATTCCCCAATTTGTATCAGCTGGGTTATAAGGATCTCCGTTATAATTCAAAGTTTGAATACCAAAAGATCTGCAGTATTCATTAGTATAAGTAGCTGCAGGATCAGTAGCCTGTGAATTAGACTGCCCGCTAACGATAAATGCATCCCCGCATACTAAACTGTCTGCAGTATTTATCAGGGTACTGGTAGCTCCCAACTTCAAGTATAATTTAAAACGATACTCAGACAATTCTGCGTGAATTTTTTGACTCAAAGAAAAAGCTGCGGCTCCCAACAAATAATTCAGTTTAATGCTCTTTCTTTTAATGAGAATATTGTTCTTATACACTTCCAGAAATATTGAATCGTATCCTGAAGTAGATAAGCTGCCTGCAAAAATTACGTTGGATGAATCCTGAGTATCACGACCAAAAAATTGTAAATTTCTGGGAGCCAGTGAGTAGGTTGTTGTTGCGGTAATGCTGGAAAGACTTGAAAGATCGGCAAATATTACAGAGGAAAATACAAGGGTTGAAAAAACAGCCAATAGATGAACCGGGATTAATATTTTCATGATTTTGTATTACCATGTCTTCTATCTAGGGTTAGAAAAAGTATAAAGGGAATTAATTAATCAATATATTTTTAAAGTTTTGTGGAATATAAACATTAATTTCCAATTCATGGAAATGTCCATTTCCTTTCTGATTTAAATTTCGTTTTTATAATAAGGTGAGCACAAATATAAAAAAAATGTATACAAAAGCAAAGCTACTTTTTTAAGAAACTCTGCGTATTTGCACACGGATAAAATTATATAAAAAAAATCTGACCTAAAATTACTATTTCAATTTTCTCTCCATTCTCTTCTGTCAAGACACTCGTTTTTCCGGGGATTCTGACTCAATAGTGTTTATATTTGTTTCCACAAGTGA
>JBBSDT010000128.1:0-8553 GCA_038240405.1 Ignavibacteria bacterium | reverse complement strand
TAATATATAATTCATTATCAATGATGAATCCAAGGTCACCTGTTCTCATAAAGGGTCCTTCATTGGTATTGGCGATATATGCTTTGAATGTTTCTCTCGTTGCATCTTCTCTTTGCCAGTAACCCTGGGCTATGGAAATTCCCGATGCCCAAACTTCTCCTATCTCACCTTCCTTGCATTCTATTAAAGTATTAGGATTTACAATTGCCATTTTAGTATCTTCTATAGCATTACTATGACCGACATGGATCTTTGAGAGATTATCTTCTGCCTTTGCAATAACAGCTCTGTTCTTCTTTTCGAGTTCATCATCATCAAACTTTTTCATTGCAGGTTCATGATCTTTAAAAGTTGTGGAAAGAATAAGCGTTCCTTCCGCAAGACCATATCCCGGGCAGAAATAGTTTAACTTAAATCCGCATTCATTAAAATATTCAGCGAAGCGGTAAATTGTTTCAGCACGGACAGGCTCTGCTGCATTCATAGCAACAGTCCATGTGCTGAGATCCAAAGTTTTCTTTTGTTCTTCTGTGATCTTATTCACGCAAAGCTCGAATGCAAAGTTAGGTGCAGCGTTGTGAGTTCCTTTATATTTTGTGATTGCATTCAGCCACCTGTAAGGTTTCTGGACAAATGCCTGTGGTGTCATGAAGTAACAGGGATACCCGCCGAAGAAGGGAAGAAGTATTCCGTAAATTAATCCCATGTCATGGAAGATTGGCAGCCAGGTAACCATCACACTTTCATCCGTGTGAGGGTGGCATTTATCAATTATTTGAAGATTTGTTAAAAGATTTTGGTGGTTAACCATTACTCCTTTAGGAACGCCGGTTGAACCGGAAGTATATTGAAGATAGGCTAACGTACTTGAATCAATCTTTGGTTCTTTCCACAAATCAGCCGGTTTATTTGATATTTCGTCTGAATCAACCCAAATAATGTTCTTTAATATACCATCATTAGCGAAATCTTTTTCAAGCTCATTTTGAATTTCAGCTGTAGACAAAGTAACTTTAGCTCCGCTGTCTTCTGCAATAGCTGAAATTCTTGATAATGATTTATTCTTGCCGGGCGGATGCAGTGGAACAGAAATCGCCCCCGCATATAAGCACCCAAAAAATGCTGATATATATTCCAGATCCGAATTATAAATAAGTAATGCTCTTTCTCCCTGAAGATTAAGTTTCTGCAGTTTTGCGGCAATGCTCATTGCACGAACATCAAGTTCTTTGTAAGTCAGACTACCGGCTTCTTTTTCACCTTCTTCAAGAAATGTGTATGCAAGTTTATCTGGTTGATTTTCTGACCTGGATCTAAGAAGATCAACTAACGTTTTCGCCTTATTTTGAATAATTTGCATGAAATTTATTAAATAAATATAAAGATTTTATGCGTGTTATTAAATGAAGTTATGAGTTTTTGTTATTAAAGATTGTGGATGACCCCGGGAATATTTTGGAACATCAGGATAAGTTAAACCGCAGAAGCCATCAATAGAATAATCATTTGAATATCTTCAAATAATATTTCATTAAATTAAAACTTCTTAAAAATGGATCTTATTGATTTGCTGTGTTATTTTGTGCATTAGACCTTCAATTCCAGGCTCTCGAGCCCACGTGAATGCAAAGACGGATGGTAGTGATATACATCTTTACCGGGTTTTATTTCCGGAAATTTGTCCAGTAATAAGTTTATTGCAATCTGCGCTTCAAGTCTTGCCAATCCTGCTCCCGCACAATAATGAATCCCGCCGCCAAAGGATAAGGGCAGAACATTCTCTCTCTCAATATCAAGAACGTCAGGATTTTCAAATTTCTGCGGATCTCTGTTGCCGGCTCCTAATATGCAAATTAACTGTATGCCTTTCTTGATTTCTTTTCCCTGGATAACTTCATCTTCATTGGTTCTTCTACCCGTAAACTGTGCCGGACTGTCATATCTCAAAAATTCTTCAACTGCATTTTCAATTAGAGAAGGATTATTTTTTAATTTTTCCATCTGTTCCGGATGCTTTACCAGAGCATACATACCATTAGTCAGAAGATTCTTAGGGGCTTCATGGGCATCCATAATCATCAGCACCAATGTAGAAATAATTTCTTCCTTTGTGAGCTTATCATCTTTGTCCCTAACTGTTATAAGCTTGCTTATTAAATCATTTCCCGGATTTACCGTTTTCTCTTCAACAACTATCCTGAAATAGTCTTTGATTTCATCCGCACACTTATAAATATTCTGCAGATCTTCATTTGTGAACTGATTTGTTACAACATCAAGAGTTTTAACTATTTGAGAAGCCCATTTGTCCAATATATTTCTGTCTTCTTTGGGTACACCAAATAGTTCAGCAATAGTAATTGTTGCAAGAGGATAAGAATAATCACTGATAAACTCAAATCCATCCGAATCAAACTTATCAATCAAAAAACCGGCGATGGACTGTATTGAAGGCTTTAAATTACTTACCATTTTTGGAGAAAAGGCTTTATTGATAAAATTTCTTATTCTTGTGTGGTCCGGAGGATCTAAAAATGTCACCCAATGCTGCCTCATTTGAGTCAAAGAATTGAGCTTGGGATAGTATTTGGAGTCTTCTTTAATTTTCCCAAATTTATTTCCTCTGCCGAATTTCTTATTGATCAATACATTGGAAATATCATCATACTTTGTCAGAATCCAGATATTTTCCGAAAGGAAACCGGTCGGAGACTTCATGTAAAAAAGAGGATCATAATTTCTCAGTTTATGGTACACCGGGTAAGGATTATCAATATTTCCAGGTGTTGAAAGCTCTTTGAAAAGATTAAAATCTTCCCCGACTTTTACTTCATGTTCTAGTAATGAATCGTTTTCCATTTTCTTAATTACTTTAAGATATTTGTGAATATCCGGTCTAAAAACGTTATATATTTACTATTTAAATTAGCTTAATTATGAAAGCTATTCAAGCCAGTGCGGGATAGAGTAATGAGTGACGAGTAATGAGTATTGAGTATTTAGTAATGTGTATTGAGTATTTAGTAATGAGTATTGAGTAATGAGTATTGAGTATTGTGTTGTGAGTATTGTGTAATGAGTATTGTGTGTATTGAGTATTGTGTATTGTAATGAAAATTATGCACTATGGATTATGCATTTGTATAAGATTTTTTTTTGGAGCTCAGATATGAAAAAGCACCAAAATATTCCATACTCAATTCTGAACACTCAACACTCAATACTGAATACTCAATTCTCCATACCCAATACTCAATACATTCTTAAGAGTTTAAAGGCGTGTGCCCAATTATTTCCTATCAATCCCGGAATACACCACAAGATGCATAAAGGTTCTATAGACCGTGCAGCTTCTACCGAACCCAAATCTTCGTAATCCCACCCGAACTTCTTCAAAATCTCTTCTACTTCTTTTTTTGCTTCCCTATTATTTCCGCAAATAAACATTGTAGGCTTTCCATCGGGGAATTTAGGATCAACCATAAACGCATTACCTGTGCAGCTAAAGCATTTTACAAAGTTGGCCTCAGCTACATGCTTTTGCAGAATCTCCATTAAAGATTCATTAAGATCAGTTGTAAATTTAAGAATCCCTTTCTCAGGCGCTGCATCTGCTATGGGATTTGTGGTATCTATAATTGTTTTACCTTTTAAATTTTCATGTCCAGCTAATTTCAATACCTGTTCAGCTGCGGTCCCTTTGCATGCAAGAACAATTGTTTCAGCCCACTTTGCTGTTTCACCAAATGTTCCGGTTTTTGCTTTGCTGTCAAAACCTTCCAGCTTTGACAGATCCCTGGTTCCCAGCATTACTTCGTAACCATATTTTAAAAATCCGGCAGCGAGAGCTTTTGCAACCACACCGGAGCCCAGTATCCCGATTTTATTTTTCATGAGATTAATTAATTACTTTTTAAATTTTTTAATATAAGATTTATTCAAAAAGAAAAGACCTAAAATCAAAATTAAGGGAAGTTCAATTCCGAACATTCCGCAAATCTTATTTTTAGTTTTTATTATAGCATCAAATTCCAGATCAGAATCTATATGTTCTGAAATTAGTTTATTCCACTTTACAGTATTTTTACCATCCGCAGTGCCATTTGATGAGATTACTTCATTTGGAAATTCAAAAGTATATTCAAGCTTATTATCACTTGTGACATAATTTTTTTTGATGGATGTATCTTTTGGAATAATATATTTAAAAATCATTCCGTCATCTCCTTTAGACCACGTGGTTTTAATGTTTGAAAAACCCTGAGCTTCAGAAAGTTTATTAAAATCTTTAAAATCAATCACAACTTCAATATGAGTTGTCGTGTCAACATTATCGTTGTATTTCTTTAAATCCTTGATTTCAGTATTGCCTGACGCATATTTTTTCTTAATTTCTTCCTCAATAAAACTGAATCCTCCGACTTCATCACCCATATTTATATCACCGAGGGATTTCATCCAGTAATGAAGATTTATAGTTCCGGATCCATCTTCCCTGATAACAGTTTTTTGTCTTACGTTAATGCAGCCACTGAGAAGCAATGCAAGCAGAAGAAACCAGCTTAAAATTGAAAATCTTTTCATTGTAATCCTATTTTACTTTTAAAATACTTTTGAATTGTAAACCTGAAATTAAATTACCTGACCACACTTTAAAATCATTATTTTTTGATAAAGAAGATTTATTTTTTAGAAGATCAATATAATTCATGTTAACAATTTCGTCTTTTGAAATTTCGAGGTTTAATAATTTATTAAATAATTCTTTGAAATCATTTTCAGGCAATTCAGATATTGAATTAAGAAAAGCCTGATACCATGTTCTCTCAGATGAAATTGTATTCAAAAGATCTCCATTGATATATTTATAGTACTCTTCACCATAGGCTTTGAGAGCTTCCGCAGCAGGAAATCTTACACCGAAGTAATCATACTTCATCAATTGAATTAGAACTGCAATATTATCTAAATTTTTATAATTCTTAAATGCATAAGCAATATCTTTATTATAAAGTTTATATCCGGAATTTTCGGTTGCAAGCTCCCGTAATCTTTTCGATACCTGATTAATGAATTCTGTATCGGAGGTATCAGCAGTAATTTTTCCCAGAGCATTTACCGAAGCAGATCGAATTCTTATATTTTCATCATAGGTCAGGTTCAATAATTCTTCTTTGCCTGCAGGATTTCTTGTTTCTCCGAAAAGGTAACAGATGAATGCAATTTGATTCTGGTTAAAAAGAGGCTGAGCACGCATGGATAAATTATACAATCTTAATTTTTCTTTTAATAAATTCCCGAAAGTATAACCTATTTTAAAAGCGAGATTTCTTAAAACAAGACCGGCTCTGTTGTCTTCCGTATCAAGATATTTCAGAACATATTCCGAAGTGTTTATACTGTCTTCAACAAGCTTTTTGAAACCATAATCCTGCCAGAGAGAAAACCTCGGCTCAATAGTTTTTGCCATAACGAAATAATCCTCGGGTAAATAATTCTTACTTGAATCAAGGGGAATTTTAAAAGTATTTCCGCTAAACTGGGCTGGCAAATCCTGAAGGTAATAGTCATTCATAACTCCCCACATTGATGCATTACTTATTACGCTATCCATTCCTCCGATAGAATAAAAATCTTCTCCTGATGCATCAAGAAATATTCCCAGGCTCCCGTATTCGCGCCTTGAATTTCCATAGCCTCTTGTATTGTCCGGCTCTTTATTAAGGTAGCCATCCCGGCCGCTTTCGTCTATAAACATACCGATTCCATTTGCATTTCCTGCTCCCTGAGAAAGTGAATATGCGGAATAATTATCATTTCCCTTTGCATCATACAATAGTCCGAATCCGAAATCATGACCGCATCCCTGCGATACTCCGTCGGAAGAATAAAAATCCCATCCGTCATAATCTTTTAATAAACCTACAGCAAGATGGATACCTGCACCTTGAGCATATTGATACGAATTATATTTATCATGACCGCTTTTATCAACTATACATCCCAGCCCGTACCAGTATGCACCACCCTGGCCGAATATATCGGTGGAATAAAAATCATTTCCTTCCCCTTCAATAATCAAACCTATTCCTCCTGCATAGTAAGGTCTCAAACCCAGGCCGTATCCCTGGCACATTGAAACATAGTGATCTTCGTATCTTCCTATGTCAAGCGAGCGAGCATCAATCAGGTAATTATCATTTCCTTTATTATCTACAATCACTCCAACGCCTTCAGTCATTCCGAATCCTTCCGAATAAGAATTTGCAATGTAAACATCATTCCCGGCTCTGTCAGCAAGTAATCCTATTCCAAATGAAGCTGCTCCAATTGAAAATTGATCTGCCTGGTAGGTATCATTTCCATTTTCATCATATAGAATTCCCAGTCCGCAGATTGAAGAACCTAGCGAAACATTTCTTCCTTTATATGTATCATCACCCTCTTTATCAAAAATAAGTCCCGATGAAAAAATAGATCCTGCCAGACAATAATCACTGCCTGCAGAATAGTAGTCATTACCTGAAAAATCCATGATACAGCTGAAATTGTTTTTAAATATATCATCAGTCTCCCTGTTAATATTGTAAATGTCATCACCACCAATATCGATTATAAAATCAAAATGTCCATTGTAAACATTTTTCCCACCTCCGCCTATAGCTATGCGTATCCCGTCCTGATCGTGATAATACAGAAATTTTCCTTGAACATGTTCATTGTTAAATTCTTCTTCGTCGTCATTGCTAAAATATTTAAGTTTAGATTTAAGATACTCATACATTGCAAAACAATATTCAGCATCCCCGATTCTTTCGTTGGAGCCATTTCTGATTTTATCCTTACTCAGGATATCCATAGTTTTTTTGGAAATTTCAGTTGCTGAATCCCGTGCTCTGTTGAATTTGAAAATATCCATATTATTATTATCATCGCTATCAGTCTTGCCAATAATGGAAAAAATATTTTTTTGTAAAAATTGCTTTTCTCCATTGTTAAAATTACCGGTTAACTTTTGACTTGAGAGTCTTCTTTCTTTCGCAAATGAAATTAACAATTCTCCTAATTCTTCATATCCGTTTTCTTTTATATTTATGATTGAGTCATACGGAAGGATGGAATTATAATTTTTTAATTTGTAAATCTGTTCTAAGAGCGCTATTAAATTTAAATTCTTAAATTCCATCACATTATCCATAAATCCAAATGACTGTAGGGGATTTTTCATAAGGTCTCTGACTATTGGCAATAAAAGTTTAGAATCATTTGTGGGGGATTTATCCTTATCGAAATTAATGGGAATAGTAATGTCATTTCGTGTCAGGCCACGATATGAAAGAGTGTAGTTTAAAATCGAGTCCATAGATTGCTGTGCGAAAGAATTTGCAGACAGTAAGGTTATTGCAAAAATATAAAGTAAAATTTTAATAAATTTGCAGCTGCACCCTTTCTGAATATTCAACATTATGAAGAAATTTTTAAAGCATCCTGAATCATTTTATTTCCACTTCTAGGGAAGATGATTTAGATTAATTGATAAAAAAATAATACAAAATGAAATTAGTTTAAATTATTGAATTTGCATTTAAAAATAATTATTTCCTTTATTTACCGCAATCTTTAATTGTTACGGCCAATAATTCAACGACATTTAATTGCCATGGACCTTTAGGTCGTGGGGATTAAACGATTCAGTACGGCTTTAGCTGAAATGTTTTCTAATTTTCTTTCTAATATGAAAAAGGGAAGGCAATTATTATTTCGGCTAAAGCCGGCTTTCTCTTAATCTTACTCCCGAGCTAAAGTACGTGGCAATTATTTTGGCATTCCGCAAATTTTACATTTAAACATCGAATAATTTAATTTAGACAAATATATGCTACTTATTTTCTTCATTCTCAAAAATAGCTTTACTTAAAATGAAAATTAATATAATTTATTCAAAGGTATATATACATTCACAAATAATTTATAAAAAAAGCTCACAAATAAACTATGAATAAATTTTTTACCGTCTTGCTGATTTTAATATCAATTACGCCGGAGTTATTCTCTCAGACTATTGTCGGCTCTTATCCATTTCCGGATTACTCTCAATATAATTCTTTCTGGGGAATTACTCATATCGGTGACACGCTTCGTATTGCAACGGATAATAACGGAAGTATTTATAATGTTACAAAAACAGGTGTTATATTTGACAGTCTGACTACTCCTTTCCAATTTAATCACGGACTCGTATGGGACGGTTCTGCATATTGGGTCGCAGAAGACTTCCGCACTTCCGGGGCAAGATTGTTCAAAATAAATACATCAGGAATTATCATGGATACAATACAACTGCCTTCATTGATTGGCGGAGCCACAGGCGGAGTAGGTGATATCGAATTAGAAGGAAATGGATTATGGTTTTCGGTTTACTATCCTGATTTTACAAGCTATCCTTTTGCCTATGCGTATAAAATAAATCTGACCTCCAGGCTTATTACTGATACTATTCCATTGCGCGGAAAACAGGTACAGGGAATTACGGTTAAAGGTGATACTATATTG
>JBBSDT010000127.1:0-8560 GCA_038240405.1 Ignavibacteria bacterium | reverse complement strand
GGGACGTGTCCCGAAAACTATTAATAATTTGCTCATTACCAATCCCCTTTCATCTCAATATAAATCAATCTTGTCAAAATAAAAATTTATGTTATTACACCTGAATCATTTAGGTATGAAAAATAAGTTTTTCGTGAAATGAATTTTCTCTATATAATTGACTAACCTTCCTTTCACCAAAACTTTTATATCATAGTTCCATTTTCTAATCATGTCAAGCGTTTTCTCCCTGTTTTCATTATACCAAAGTTCACAATAAATTAAAGGTCTGTTTTTTTTTATAACTTCTTCACTACCTTCAAAAATAAATCTTTCGTAATTTTCAGCTACAATTTTTATTCCATTTATCTTAGCGCCGTAATTCAAAAACAACTCGTCGAGCTTTTGCATTTTTACCGGAATTATAATTCCCTCTTTGTATCCGCTTATACTTTCATCGTTTACATGACAAAGTCCATGGGACTTTGCATCATTTAATACGGGCATAATCATGTCAACCATTTTATTTTCATTACCAAGAGCAATATTAATTGTCTCAACATTTTTAAGTTTGTAATGTTTAAGTACTTTTGTCAAAGCATTGTAATTTTCAATGACAGGCTCTATTGCATAAACTTTTCCTTCATTTACTTTCTTAGCAATGGGAACAGTTGTAATGCCGGTATTTGCTCCAATTACAATTATGTTTGCGCTGCTTTCAAATAAACCTGTAAAATACAAATATTCTCTTTTTCTACGATCCAGCTTAAGAGTTAATATTTTGAATATACTAAAAAAAACAAGATAGTTTTCAAAACCTAAAAGAGAATGAAGATTCCTTATTACGAAATGTTTCACTGAAGAAGAGAAATTTTGGAAGTATACTTTTAGGATATAGTTTCTTCAAGCTTTTTATTGATCGATTTCCAATTATAATTTTCAATTACAAATTCAAACGCATTATTTATCAATTTATTATAAAACCCGATGTCATTCAATAAAAGGTGAATTTTTTCAGAATAATCTTCAGGAGTATTTGCTTCCAGTATGCAGCTGTTGTGAGGAGCTTTTATGGCATTATTTGCTAACGGTGAACAGATGCAGGGAATTTTCATAGCCATAGCCTGAAGTATTTTATTTTGTAACCCGATACTTGTCAACATAGGTGCCAGAAGAATCCGGGACTGAGCAAATGCTTCCCGTATATGTGAAAACCGGGGAATAACATCTATTCTATCCGATTGTAAACTAATAATTTCCTTTGGTGGTGAAATACCCGCTATTAATAACTTCGCATCCGGATTCATTTTATGAACCAAAGGTAAAATCTTTTTTGCAGCGTAGATGGCTCCTTCGATATTCGGCGGATAGCCCATGTTTCCGGTAAACAGTAATTCATATTTCTTTTCTCTATCCAAAGGATAAAATATTTCATTGTCTACGCCATTTGGAAGTATAACTATCTTTTCTTTTTCGTGATGAGGTATAAAATTTCTATCCTGTTCTGAGATTATGACTTTCCTTTCAAACTTATCAAATATTCTGCGTTCATAATCGAGCAGCCGCTTATGCTCGATCCTTAAAAATTTTTTTAGGATAAAGAAGGAGGATTTTTGAGCCCTTCTTTCAATACCTTTTGAAAAGGCATCCATATAATCCAGGGTCTTAGGGCAGCCATTAGAGTCTTTTACATATTCAGACATTCTTATAAGATGACAATAAACGGCATCAGGCTTGATATTCTTTATCAAACCCAGTATTCTTTTTCTGTAACTTTTTTTATAAAATAGGGAAACCTGGAAAGGTAACCCATTAATTAAAGAACGGGATAAATTAATTCCCAGATCCATTTTAGATAAATTAAAAATAAATATATTTTTACAGTACTTTTTTAATTCATTTACGTCTGCATCCTTTACCTTTCCAATGTTTAAGCAGATAAGATTTATTTCATTGTTATCACTTAAATTCTTTATTTGATTAAATACCCTGAGTTTGTCACCCTTTTCTAAAGGAAACGGAAAGCGCGAAGTCAGAAAAACAATTTTCATAAATAAATGATTGATTAGACTTCTACTTCGTTATATATCCCTTTGTCAGCAAGTATATATTCAGATAATTGTTTGCCCACATTTTTACTCCCACTTTCGTTTAAATGGATTCCATCGAATAAATCTTCATCGGGAATATTAAATCCTGTAATCCTGATATGATTCTTTGCTGCAATTGATGTTAATACATCATTAAACTCCTTGATCTTATCGTTCATGTTGTAAAAATACGGATACATAACCTTTGGAGGTAAGTATGGAATTTTGAGTAATACCACATTTTTTTTCATTGCTATAAGCTTAGCTTTTATCAAGACCTGATTATATGCAATTTCAAAATCTTCGGTTGATGTATTATTTTTTATATCGTTAGTTCCTATCAGAATAGTTATTACACTAGGATTTAACGAGGACAAATTTAGAAAATTGTTCGTTATATACCTGTGCAAATCAATAGCAGTAAAACCGCTCACGGCATAATTGATTATATTCCATTTGTTTCCTAATTCTTTTTCTAAGAAATAACCGCTGTACTCCGGATATCCGCAATAACTTCTCGCTCCTATTGTTATGCTGTCCCCAAAACACATTAATGTTTCCCAGTTCATATAACCGAATGTTTTCTCAAGTGGAAATCTTGTAATTCTTTGATAAGTTTTGTTACATTAATTTACAAATTAACTTCTAATTTTAACATATAAAAATTAATAAGTCACTTGTTCAGGCACGAGGATGGGATTGTTTGTAGACTTTTTTTAACCTTTCAGGTGTCAGGTGAGTATATATCTGTGTTGTCGATAAACTTTCATGCCCCAGCATATCCTTAACAGCTCTTATATCCGCTCCATTGTCAAGCATATGAGTTGCAAAAGTATGCCTCAAAACATGAGGAGACTTTTTTTTGAGATCCGTAACCAGTGATAAATTCTTCTTTATTAACCTGTTGACTTTCATAGGATAAAGCTTTTTTCCGGAATTATTCAAAAACAAATATTCGGATCCGGTTAAATTACAGATCTTCCGGATTGAAATATAATTATTAATTGCTTTTCCGGCTTCCTTCCCAAAAGGTACAATTCTTTCCTTAGTTCCCTTTCCCAGCACTTTAATAGTGTTGTTAATTAAATTAATATTATTAATTTTTAAGTTAATAAGTTCTGACAGTCTGATCCCTGTGCTATAAAACAATTCTATTACTGCCCGGTCAAGAACACTTACGTCAGCTATATGTTTCTCATTTAAAAGATTTTCCATTTCTTTCTCAGTCAAAAATGAAGGAAGCTTCTTTTCCAATCGTGGAAAAATAACAGGAACAGAAAAATTTTTAGAAATATATTTTTTCTTGTATAAAAATTTATAAAAAGATTTTACGACAGATATTTTCCTCGAGATGGATTTCTTTGTATATCTTTTTCTAATTACAGCAGTATCGGATAGATCGGAAATAAAGGATTTGAGAAAATTGGAGTCAAATTCATTAAAATTTATGCCTCCATTGTTATTTTTTTCTTTATCCTGTAGTAAGATATATTGTCCAAGTTGTGTCAGATCTGTTTTATAGGAGTTCATTGTATGAAAGGAATAATTTCGAATTACTCTGAGATATTCCAAATATTCCGTTAAGAATTCATCAAAAGTTTTTCCCACAATCATATAGCGTCAGATATTGTAGAAAAATTAAACTCAGAAAGTTTCAGGGCCGGCACCACAATTTTATCACCGCCCGTTTCACTTCCTACAACTTTTTCCGAAACAGACATGTCCACTATATTTTTCAATACGTTAATTGGTGATTCATTAAATCTGAAATTATTTATGGCCTGCTTTATTTTTCCGTTTTCGATCAAAAAAACACCATCTCTTGTTAATCCGGTAAACAAAATCTGTTTGGGATCCACCGTCCTGATATACCAGAACCTTGTTACATAGATTCCGCTTTGAGTCGAAGAAATAAGATCCTCTACTGATTTATTACTTCCGGACATTATGATGTTTGTTGGATAAGGCACATACTCGCTATTGGTTTTCTTTGCCCAAAATCTTCCGGCGTACAATTTATTTAAAATTCCTTTTGTAATCCAATTGGTTTTATATACAGGATAACCGTCATCAGAAAAAGGTATGGAAGGTGCATAGGTACTTTGAGGATCAGAATAAATATTTACCTTAGGGTCAGCAATAAGCTGCCCGATCTTATTTTTATTTCCTTTATCCGAGAAAAAGCTCCTGCCTTCATCTGCACTTCTCCTGCTCATAAACCCGAGAAGATTATTCAACATATCACAAACAGCAGCATTATCAAGGATCGTAACAAACTTGCCAGCCTCATGCCTGACCGGATCACGGGATAAGATTGCTCTGTCAATTACTCTGTCACTAAATTTCTTTACATCCAGTAAATTTATATCCGCATATTGCCTGTCTATTTTGCTTGACCCCTTTCCGTCAACTGTCCTGACTGTAGAGGCAAAGCCTGCGGAAGTATTTTTATGATATGCATACAGATTATTTGTGTTTCCAACAGCAGAAAAACCGGAAACCTTTTCAAAATATCCTGCGGATGATAATCCTTTGTCCGAAGCAGTATTTAAAGTGTACGAAATTTTTTCTGATATATTTCGAGGAGTAAGCTTATCTGTTTCTTCAAAAAATTCCTGCACCTTTAAATAATCTTTCTGTTTGCCAAGAGGAGGCATAAATTCTTCATTATCCGGAGAAAGTCTTGCAATTTCCTCAGACTTCCTTACTCCTTTATTTATGTCGTCATCTTCTATTGAAGTGATTTCTGCGGTACCGGACTTTTTTCCAAAATCAGAAGTAATATTTGCAGTAATTGAATCAATTGCCCCGCAAGTTGAAACAGTATTTACAGCAAACCTCAGGTTGTTTGAGTTGCTGCCATTAAGTGTAACTGTAGCAGAATCTGCTTTCGAGAATGATAGTATTTTATTAATCAGATTCTTTGACTCGTCCTCGCTTAAAATCATTGTAACCTATATTTGAGATTTTGTATTAAGAATGTTTATTTTTCTGAACCTTGCGGGCACAGCTCCATGACTTACAGGTGAAATTTGACCTGGTTCCCCTTTTCCGCAAAATAAATTGCCATACAGAAAATATTCGCTTTCATCGCAAATTGCGTCACAGGAATTCCAGAAATCTACCGTGTTGCCCTGATAAGCTACATCATTAAGCATTCCTTGTTTTTTACCGTTTTTTATTTCCCAAAACTCCTGACCCGTAAACTGAAAATTATATCTTTGCATATCTATGCTCCAGCTTCCATCTCCGATAATTAAAATTGCATCATCAGTATCCGCTATAAGATCTTCTAATGATCTTTTATCAGATGAAGGCTTAAGAGATACATTCGGCATTCTTTGGATGGGAAAATGAGACCAGCTGTCGGCATATGCACAGGCATAAGATTCAGATTGATTTATATATTTTGCCTGTTCCCGGGTAGTCTGATAGTTTACAAATATCCCGTCTTTAATTAAGGGAAATTCTATTGTCTTAACACCATCATCATCATATCCTCTTGTTGCCAGTCCGAATTTCTGCGTTCTGTCTGCAGTAATATTTATAAGATCGGAGCCGTATTTTAATTTACCAAGTTTATCTGTAGTCATAAAACTTGTTCCTGCGTAATTTGCTTCGTATCCTAATGCCCTGTCCAGCTCCGTAGGATGACCGCAGGATTCATGTATTGTTAATCCCAGATTAGTGGGATGCACAATAATATCTCTTTTTGCAGGCGTAACTCCGGGCGCTTTCAATTTCATTTTTGCATGTTCAACTGAAGTTTCAATCTCACTTTCAAAGGAAAATGCTTTCATGTATTCATAACCCATACTGCGCGGAGGAGAAAGAACTTTTCTTGATTCAAATTGACCCGATTGCTTATCTATAACGGTAGGTTCCGTCTGAGCCCACATCCTGTATAAGTCCTGTGTGATATATGAACCTTCGGATGATGCGAAATATTTCCATTCATTTATAAACCACATAAATGAATCAACAAATTCAGCTCCATATGACTTTGCCAGTTTATTATATTTTAATTGTAGATCTATCTTCTCGGTAATAGAAATGTCAAAAGGATTTATTTCAATGGGAGTTTTGTAGGTATCTGTATAACTTTCCGTTGTCACCAACTCCACGGGTATTTTCTGTAAAATTGAATTTGCTTTTGAAATTTCGCATGCAAGTTCGGTTACCTTCCCGACCTCAAGTTCATTCACAAAAGCGCTTGATGCAAATCCCCAGGTACCATTTATCAATACCCTCACACCAAATCCGAGGTTTTCACTATCCCTGATGTTTTCTATCATTTCTTCCCTTGTGCTTATAGTCTGATTACGATTTCTGCAAATTCTAAGGTCAGAATATGAAGCCCCGTTTTTCTTTGCAGTAAAAATAGAAGTATCTGCCAATTTTTTAAAATCAAGTTCGTCAAAACCAAGAAAAGATTTTAATTGTGCACTATTTAAATTATTATCATAAATATGATTTCCAAGAGCCTTTTCCAACAGGCTTGAAGTAATTATTGCTCCGCAGCATCCTGCAGCTGAAGATTTTATGAAATCTCTTCTTTTCATTTGCATTAATTATTCTTTAAGAAATTTAATTTAGCTAATAATGACTTCTTCCGGAACAGCTGCTTCTTCAAATCTTGTTTTACACTGCGGACATTCGAGATAATCACCATCTTTTTTGGTAGTTTTCCGCAACAGATAATTATTTCCACAAACATTACAATTCCGCATTACCGGAATTGAATTCGAAATAAAGTCGCATTCAGGATATCTTGTACATCCGTAAAAAAATCTTCCACCTTTTGCTTTCCTTTGCAAAATCTCTCCCTGCTTACATTTAGGGCAAGGAATTCCCAAAGTGATTGGTTTAATTCCGTTACATTTGGGGTAATTGGTACAGCCATAAAATTTACCATATCGCCCTACTTTGATCTGCATATCGGCTCCGCATTTATCGCAAGTCACTCCTTTCGCCATTTCAAGATCTTTTTCACTCGGCTGTTCCAAAGGCAAAGCTCCTTTGCATTTAGGAAATCTTTCGCAGGATAAAAACTGTCCATTCCTGCTCCATTTCTTAACCATTTTGGCGCCCGTCTCAGCTCCGCATTCCGGGCATGTTATATCAGTAGGTTCAACTAAATTTTTTTTAATTTCTGCTGCGATGGAATCCGCTTCGTTTAAATCTTTATTAAAAGGTATATAAAAATCATCCAATACTTTTCGATAAGTACTTTCACCGCTGGCAATTGTATCAAGCTCTTCTTCCATTTGCGCTGTAAAATTCGCATTTATAACATCTTCAAAATGTTTCGAAAGAATTTTATTGACTGCTCTTCCAAGGACCGTCGCATAGAGCTTTTTTTCTAACACATTCACATACATCCGGTTTATTACAGTTGAAACAATAGTTGCAAATGTGCTCGGTCTTCCGATTCCTAATTTATCTAATTGTTTGATCAGGCTGCTTTCAGTAAAACGCGGTGGAGGATTTGTAAAATGTTGTTCTTTAGCAAGGTTCAAAGCTTTCACCATATCGCCCGTATTAAGATCGCCCGGTATCAGAGTCAGATTTTCTTCATCTTCATTTTCAGCCTTATCGGTATTATCATCACTTACATCTTCGTATACTTTTAAGAAACCGCTGAATTTTAAAACACTTCCTGTAGCCTTAAACAAATAAATATTTTTGTCACCTCTAGGTGATAGAGCTTTTATGATTACAGTCTTTTGATCTAAAACCGCCTGAGACATTTGTGAGGCTATAAACCTTTTCCATATTAAATCATAAAGAGCGTGCAGATCTTTTCCAAGCTTTTTCATATTTGCAGGTTCGCGGTTTATATCTGTCGGTCTGATTGCTTCGTGGGCATCCTGAGTATTTTTCTTTTTGGTTTTAAATACTTTAGGTTTTTCGGGCATAAATTCTTTGCCAAAATTCTTACTAATATATTCTCTTGCCGATCCAATAGCTTCATCACTGACTCTTGTCGAATCAGTTCTCATATATGTAATCAGACCAACAAGACCTTCTTCTTTGTTGCCTTCAATACCCTCATACAGTTTTTGAGCAAGCATCATTGTTTTCTTTGGAGAAAATCCGAGCCTTGAGGAAGCAGTTTGCTGCAAAACACTCGTTGTAAATGGAGCAGGTGCATTGCGTCTGACTTCTTTTACTGTTATATCAGTTATCTGATACTTATTATCTTTAAGCTCCTGTAAAATTTTATAAGCAGCTTCTATAGTTTCTATACAGGGTTTTTCACCGTCAAATTTTAAGACATCATTATTGATTTTATAAAGCTTGGCTTTGAATGATTTAGAATTGCCGGAGGGCTTTGAGAATAAGCCTTCTACAGACCAATACTCTTTGGATTTGAAATTTTCAATCTCATCCTCTCTTTCACAAATTATTTTTAAAGCAACTGATTGTACTCTTCCGGCAGACAATCCGAAATAAAATGTTTTCCATAGAAACGGGCTTACTTTATATCC
>JBBSDT010000126.1:0-8602 GCA_038240405.1 Ignavibacteria bacterium | reverse complement strand
AACATAGTTGATTCTATTCTATAAAAATATCATCCCTTCGGGATTGCTGTAAGTACATAACTGATGTCCAGAATAATTTAATCTTTATTTAATGTACTGGCGCATGATTAAACCTTCCCAAGCTAGTTGATTCTATTCTATAAAAATATCATCCCTTCGGGATTGCTGTAAGTACATAACTGATGTCCAGAATAATTTAATCTTTATTTAATGTACTGGCGCATGATTAAACCTTCCCAAGCTAGGGCTTGGGGTTATTCTAAGTTTACCTGAGGGGTTTGAGTTAATGCAAAATTATCCAAATCCTTTTAATCCTTCATCAACAATAAGCCATCTAATTCCCATAAAGGGACTTGTTCATTAAAAATATACGATTTGAGGGAAAGAGAAATAGGAAATTTTGTAAATGAGGTTGAAGAAGCCGGGAATTATTCATCCAAAGTTGAAATTTCTAAATTGGGGTGTATTTCAAGCGGTGTATATTTTTACACACTTAATTATGACGGAAAGCAAATAACTAGTAAAATGGTACTGGTCAAATGAATTCCTTGTAATTGTAAGCTAACATTGGTATTTTTGCATTATTCATAAACAAATTTAGAAATGAAAAGGACCTATCAACCAAGCAATAGGAAAAGAAAGAATAAGCACGGATTTCGCGAAAGAATGTCTACCAAAAACGGAAGAAGGGTTTTAGCCAGGCGCAGAGCCAAAGGAAGAAAAAGACTGACAGTCAGCGATGAGTTTACAAGACAATCTTAGGCAATGAATTTTCAAAAATGGAATCCAATGGTAATCAATCTTCCGATGACAAAGGATTGGAAAAACATGAAATACTTCGCGGACATGATGCATATTCAAAAGTCTTTCAAAATTCGATTCTGCTATCAGGAAGTTTTCTAAAGGCATTTGTAAGTTTACAAAACAATGAATTAGTTTTATTTGATTTTTCCAAAAGCCCGCCTTTATCAAATCATTTAAAGGTGGGCTTTATTATTGCAAAAAAGAAAATCAGGAAGGCTGTTTTACGAAACCGAATAAAGCGCCTTCTGAAAGAATCTTACAGGCTAAACAAAAATCAATCGGAAATCAGCCACTTTAATCTGAACATTATATTTTCTCTTACTGAATCCGGATATTTATATTTTATCAAAAACCCTTATACAAAACAATTCCTTTTGAATGACGAGATGAAATTGCTCTTTGTAAAAATAAAAAATCATTTTATTAAACAATGAGTATAGCGGCTGTTTTATTTATTAAGTTATATCAGCGATTAATCTCACCCTTTTTTTCCGGCTCATGCAGATTTTATCCCTCATGCTCTGATTACAGCATAGAAGCCATTCAGGTCCACGGTATATTTCATGGGTTGCTTTTATCGGGATTACGGATATTAAGGTGCAATCCCTTTTGTTCAGGAGGTTTTGATCCTGTTCCGAATAGTAAAGAATGTTCACATAGCCATAATTTAAAAACATTAAAATAATTTTAAGATTAGGAAAAATTAATAAATGGAAAAAAGATCGATTTTAGGATTTGTATTGATTGGTGTGGTTTTGATGATTTGGCTTTATTGGAATTCCAATAATTCCCAAAAGACGGTTCAAAATAACAGACAAAAAATGGATTCTGTTAAAGTTCAGGAAGACAAAAATAAAAACCTGGACTCTTCTTTGCTGAAACCAAAGATTACTGCCAAGTCGGACTCACTTCAAGCAGACTCTTTAAATATTAAATTCGGGAGTATATTTTCTTCAAAAGCAGTCGGAAGCTTAAATTCACCGGCTGAAAAAGTCATTGTGCTTGAAAATGAAAAGGTTCAGATGGAATTCAGTAATTATGGCGGAGGCTTAAAGAAATATACTTTAAAGAATTATGACACCTGGGATAAGCAGCCGCTACAGCTGGTAGACTGGAAGAAAGGCAAAGAACTTCATTTACTCTTTACATCAAAGGATGGAAAACTAATTAATACGAAGGATCTGATTTTTGAATCAAATTATCCCGAATGGAAAAAAGTTAATCTAAGCAGCGACAGCACTTTTAAATTAACTTACACTCTGAATATAACCCCCGACAGCACAGAAAAGATTTCCAAGATTTATACTTTCTATCCTGACCTGTACGAGTTTGATATTACGTACGAATTTTCAAATTCATCCAAATTTATAGCAGATAATAAATACCAGGTTGTCTGGGAGTCTTCTCTTAACCTTACCGAGTTCCGAAGCGACCAGGAAGCGACTTATGCAGAGGCATTTGCCTACATGGGGGGAGAGCTTGAAAAACTGGATGCAACAAAAGTCGGAGAAGAGTACAAAGACGACTTTAACGGTAATACGGATTATGTCAGTCTGCGAACAAAGTATTTCGGACTATTCATAATTCCAAAAGACAGAAAAGGCGACGGTGCGTATCTTACCGGTTACAGGGAAACTTTGAAAGACAACGGAGCGCGGGAAAATTATTCCATTGGAGTAAAGATGGATATAAAAAATGATAAGTATGATAAAGCCACTTTCATGATCCTGTTAACCCCGCTTGACTACAATATACTTAAATCATATTCTCTTGACCTTGAAAAGACTCTAAGGTTTTCACTAGATTTCATTGTAAGGCCAATTGCTCAATATGTGATTCTGCCTGTATTTCTTTTGCTTCATAAGATCATTCCAAGTTGGGGTCTTGTAATAATTATTTTTGCGCTTTTAATGAAAGTGGTATTGAATCCCTTGACAAAGACACAGATGAAATCTATGAAGAAGATGTCTCAGCTTAATCCTAAAATTACTGCAATAAGGGAAAAGTATAAAGACGATGCGGTGAAAGCTAACCAGCAGATTATGAAGCTTTACAAAGAGGAAAAAATAAATCCTGCCGGCGGATGCCTTCCAATGCTGCTCCAGCTACCGATTCTATACGCTTTATTTGGCGTATTTAATTCAACAATTGAGCTGCGCCATGCAAGTTTTTTATGGATTAAAGATCTTTCAGCTCCGGATGTAATTGTACATTTGCCTCTTAAAATTCCAATATTCGGAATTGATCAGATTTCCGGGCTTGCTCTTGCAATGGGAGTAACAATGTTCATTCAACAGAAAATGACCGTTACTGATCCGAAGCAGAAGGCAATGGTATATATAATGCCCGTAATGCTGACCCTGCTTTTCTTTAGCTTCCCTGCGGGACTAAATCTTTATTATTTCATGTTCAATTTATTCTCCATTTCCCAGCAGTGGTACAACAACAAAAAGAATCCACAAAATAAAACAGAAGTTCTGACTGTTTCTAAAACCTCTTCTGGCAATAATAACGGTAAGCCTGTAAAGAAAATCTTACCAACTAAAGTAAAAAAATAAGATTAATTGGATTTACAAAATCCAAAAAACATCCTTGTAGTTCAGATCGGAAAAATCGGGGATATGATTTTAACCACTCCCCTTTTTTCCGAACTCAAGCGTTTATTCCCTCAATCCCAACTCATCGTGTTTGCAAGTCAGATTAATAAAGATATTCCATTAAATCACAGTTCTGTTGATGAAGTTATTATTTACAGGAAAACTTTATTAAAAAATATCATGCTCTTAAATTCGTCATTGAAACGGATTGACGTGTGGATTGACACAAAAGATAATTATTCGAAAACTTCAGGATTTCTTGTAAAATTATTTAAACCTTTCTTGTCAATGGGGTTCAATTCATCAGATAAAAACATTTTCAATGTCTCATTAAAAGAGTTTGTAGGCGGCAATCATGCCATCGATATAAATCTTAGCCCGGTTAATTATTTTGAAAAAAAAATTATCAGAAGAGCTCTTCGACCAAGTTTTAATATTCCAAAGGATGCCGTAAAGAAATTTAAGTCAAGCTCTCAGATTAGCCATAAAATAAAAATTCTTATAAATATATCGGCAGGAAATGAAAGCCGGTATCTTGAAAAAGAGAAATGGGCTGAAGTGATTGTGAATATAAATAAACAGATCGAATCAGCTTTCACTTTGATTGGATTAAAAAAAGATGAAGAGGATATCAAATATATATTAAATCAATTAAGCAAATTAAATGCAGATTATATTTTACCGGCAGATATTGGAGAGGTGGCTGCAATTATCAGGAGAAACGATTTAGTTCTTTCTTCCGATACATCAATTGTACATGTTTGTTCAATGCTGAATATTCCAATCGTTGCACTTTATCCAAATGTTAAATGGAACCTGGAAAAATTTTCACCACTTTCTGAATATCATGAAGTGATTGTATCCAAACGGGAAGGCTCTGTAGCAGATATTTCAGTTAAAGAAATATCTGAAGGGGTTATGAAGCTATACGAGAAAATCAAAAGTGGAAATGCCGAGAGTCGAACTCGGGTCCGAAAAGAAGACCATTAAAACATCTACATATTTAGTCTGTACTTTAAGATTTCACAATTTCCCGACCGACAGACTAACCGGTTAATTGCTATCCTGATATAATTTCATCCGCAAAACTCAGGTAATTTTCCGGACTATCTTATCTGATTTGACGCTGTAACAGTTCCAATAAGAGAGATCCGTTAAAGCGAGGTTACTTTAAATTAAGCAGCCATTGCGTAGGTGTTCTCTACTGTATTGTTGATTATTATTTTCTACCTTTTTTAAGTGGTGGCAGGAACACTATATGCAGTTCTAACCATCTTTCTTCCCGTCGAAACCGTTGCATTCCCAATATTATTAAAGAACAGTTATTTCCTATGCAGTTTTTACATTTGAGGAAGGTTTGGAGACATTAGTTTTAGGCTGTGCTTTCACATCCTTAACTTCTACCTTCTCATCTTCTTCATTAACTCCTTTATCTTTGTATAAAATTCCAATTGGAACCACAATACAGTATCCAAAAATTAAAAGCATGGGGGCTATTACCGTGGGGAGAAACCCGTCTACCGAATTGGGAGACATAAGAATATAACCTAAAATTATAACAGCTATGCCTGCGCCTATTATCATATAGTTTTTGGAATTCATTGCAAAATGAAGGTGACTCAATTCTTTCTTTTGTCTCTTAGATCTAAGTGATTGCACGTTTTGTGTTGTCTTAGCCATTAATATTTAATTTTTGATTTTAGATAATTCATTAAAATAATGCGAAATGCTTAATATTCCTTTATGGAAATTACTTAAGTTCAAATGCTCATCCGGCGAATGTGCATTTTCATCCGGTAATCCGAATCCCAGCAAAATAGTCGGGGCTTTGAGCAATGTTTGAAAAGTATTTACAACCGGTATTGAACCGCCCTCACGTATAAATACGGGAAGTTTTCCAAACCCCTTCTTTAATGCTTCTACTGCTGCGTCAATTGCCGGGGAATCAATAGGCGTTATTGCTACTTTTCCTCCATGCAACGATTTAATTTTTACTTTTACTGTTTTTGGAGAGATTTTTTTTACAAACTCTGTAAAAAGTTTTTCGATCTTTTCAGGCTGCTGGTTTGGAACGAGTCTCATTGAAATCTTTGCTGCTGCGTGTGAAGGCAGTACGGTTTTCGCCCCTTCTCCCTGAAATCCCCCCCAGATACCATTACAATCGAGAGTTGGTCTTCCTGACGCCCGTTCTAAAGTACTATAGCCTTCTTCTCCAAACAACTCTTCTATTTCCAATCCTTGCTTATATTTTTTTTCATCAAAAGGCAGCCTGGAGTATTCGTCTCTTTCTTTCCCGGTAAGATTTACCACATCATCATAAAATCCATCTATTAAAATCTTCCCTTTGTCATCCTTCAACTTGCAAATAATATGTGCCAGGGCATTGATAGGATTATTTACTGCTCCTCCAAAAGAACCTGAATGTAAATCCCTGTTTGGACCCGTTAGATCAATCTGCATATATGCCAGTCCGCGAAGTCCGTAACAGATAGAGGGAACATCATAGTCAAACATTGCCGTATCGGAAACTATAACATAATCACACTTAAGTAAGTCTTTATTATTTTCAATAAACGAATCTAAATTTACGCTTCCAATCTCCTCTTCTCCCTCAATTAAAAATTTGATGTTTACCGGCAAGGTTTTATTGTTTAACAGATGCGCCTGAATGCTTTTCATATGAATAAAAACCTGTCCTTTATCATCAGCCGAGCCGCGCGCAAAGATGTTTTCTCCACAAACAGTCGGAGTAAAAGGCGGATCTGTCCAAAGATTCAGAGGATCAACCGGCTGAACATCATAATGACCATATATTAATACCGTAGGCTTATCTTCCCCTGCTTTAAGCCATTCACCATAAACAATGGGATGTCCGGGAGTTTCATAAATTCTTACGTTTTCAAGACCGATTGTCTTTAATTCTTTTTCAACATAGTGTGCACAATTCCGCACGTCGTTCTTGTTTTCAGGATTTGTACTTATAGAAGGGATTTTTAAAAATTCTTTTAACTCATCTATGAATCTATTCTTATTTTTATTTATGTAATTTACAATTTCAACCATTCGGTCTTGTTAATTAAAAAAAATGCGATTTATTCAATCGCATTAATTTAAGAATTTAAATATTAAGATTAAATTTATTATTGCTTCTGTTCCAAAAGCTTCATGTCATCCTGTGCGCTCTGATTATTCGGATCCAGTTCTAAAACCCTTTTATAACTGACTTTTGCTTCATCAATCTTATTTAAGGCTACTTCTGACCTTGCTTTCCAGAGCCATGACTGGACGTAAGAGTTATCAAGGGAATTTGCGAGATCAAACTGCTTCAATGCATCTTCATATTTCTGCAGGGAATAATATGACAGCCCTTTATAAACATAAGCAGCAAGTTGCTTTGATCCCCGGCTGATTGCTTTGTCAAATCCCGTAATAGCATCTTCATATTTCTTTTCATTAAAATAAACGATTCCCATCTGATAATAAACATTGTCATCCGTACTATCCAGAACAATAGCCTGATTAAAATATTTAAAAGCATTATCATAATCTTTTTTATTTCCATAAATCTGTCCGAGTTTTACATAATCTTCCATATCAAATAATGTATTAGGTACTTTGGTATAATATTCAAGAGCCTTATCATAATCTTCCTTATCGTTATAAACATAAGCAAGGTATTTATAAGCCAATGAAAGATCTTCATTTGGATTTGCCGCAATTATCGACTGAAGCTTGCTGATTGCCTCATCATACTTCTTTTGTCCGTATAAATCTTCCGCAATGTAAGTTTCACCTTCTATAGAATTAGGTCTTAATTTCTCATATTTAGTGAATGCATCCAGGGCATCTGAATAATTCTCATTAAAATATAACAGCCTTCCCAGTTCCAGATAACCTTCAGCAAAATTCGGATCCGTGCTAACAGCTTTTTTATATTCATTTAATGCGTCATTATATTTTTTCTGTTTAAAATAAACCTTTCCTAATCCGTAATGGGCATATGCATTATTGGATTGAGAGCTTATTGCACTATTGTAATTTTCAATAGCAGTGGCAAATGCACGTCTGTAATAATATGCATCACCCAAGCCAACGTATACATTAGGATTATCCTTTGCAAGAGTCTTGGCAAATGTAAGAACGGTTATAGCATCATCGATCTTTCCGGCAGCAGTATAATTTTTTGCCTGGGGAAATAATACATCCAGATTTTCCGGCTCGACTTTTAAGGCCTTTTTAAAATAGGTATCAGCTTTATCAAATTCTCTTTTGAGGCTGTAAAGATTTCCTAAAGAAGTAAGAGCTCCTACTCCCTCTTCGTCTTTCTTTATAGCTTTTGTAAGATTATCCTCCGCGTCTTTCAATGCGCCCGTATTTAAAAGAGCCAGCCCGTAATAATAGTAGGCGTCATAGCTGTCTTCACTCTTAACAACATTTTTGAGTATGTTAACCGCGCTGACATAGTCGCCTTTCTTTACAGCATTTATTCCGGCCTCAAGATTATTCTGCGAATATACCGCTGTTGAAATTGCTAATAAGACAATTAACAAAAATGCCTTTTTCAGAATTGTGTTCATATTAATTTTTAATTGATTTATTTAAAATCTTTGTACTTTAATTAATCTGTATAGTCCTTATAGGCTGGTTTACAGGTACAAGGCTGTTTTTTAAGACGACTTTTTGACCATCCGTTTTAACCAAAAATGTAATAAAACCCGTCGAAAGCTTCATACCCTCATCTGTAGTCAGTATATAAATATTTCTTCTATATGGATATGAACCACTGTATATCAATCCCTGATGGAATTCAGCATAATCTTCCTGTCTTCCATTATCCCAGACTTTAGAAACCCTGAGAGCGCTAACTGTCGAGTCTATGGTATCCTGTTTACCTTTTGTGAGCCAGTTCATATTTACAATCCCAATAGCATTTTCATTTTCTCTAACTGAATTTAACATCTGCACGGATGTGGAACAAACGGCAGCGGTATTTGAATATTCAACTTTTTTTAATATACTATCCATAACATATTTATTAGTAGCAGAATTCTTTCTTTGTATAAAAAGTTTTATCTTATTATTTAGTCCCTTAAAGAAAAATTTTTCTGTATTGTCCTGTTCCGGTTCTGTCGATTTGATGTCAGTCCAATTTTTGTATTCACCGGAAAAGATCTTTTTCAAATCTTCTGAAGTCAGCCTTT
>JBBSDT010000125.1:0-8638 GCA_038240405.1 Ignavibacteria bacterium | reverse complement strand
ATCTTTTTCATTATAATTCTCAAAGTTGAAAAACCTTCTTCCGGTATCAAGCTTCTGGAAGAAACTATTAAACAATTGAAAACAGAAGAATAACCTGATGGCTTTCCTGAAAGCTTTTTTTAGAAGCGATATTAAACCGGTGATCCAATACTCTCCTCAACGGAAAATAATTCAAGCTCACTTTTTTTTCCGCGCAATATAATTGAACCCATTGATTGCACTTTATACAATCCGTTTAAATCTAATTTATCCAGGAGGTCTTTTGAAATAAGAAGTATTTTATTGTAGAAGTTACATTCTGCCTGGATACGTGCGGCAGTATTAACCGGGTCGCCGTGATAAACTATATCCTTTTTAATGTCTCCAATTTCTCCTGCAAGAACTTCTCCGCAATGAATTCCTGCCTTAAACTCGGGATAAACTCCGAATTTGTTTGTATAAAAATTCTTTCTTCCCAGGATGTAATTATGAATATGAAAAAAGCATTTAACGCAGTTAAGATCCTCAATTCCGGATTTCAAAGTCCATGTTAAGACCACTTCATCTCCAACATACTGATAAATTTTCCCTTTGTATTCCAAAATTGAATCGGTCATATCATGAAAAAAATCATTCAGGAATTCATGGTTCTTCTCCAGTCCGATTTTTTCTGCAATGGTCGTAGATGACTTTAGATCAAGAAACATAAATATTAATTCTTCCTTTATAGCAGGGTAGTATCTGCCTGCAATATAATTGAAAAGCACATTTTGTCCAAGCAAGCGGTTAATCTGCCTGATAAAATTCACAAAGAAGCTTAGAACAACCGAATAAATTAAGAGTTCAGTAAAATCTTCGCTGGTGATATATAATAGAAGATCGTGATGCTGCAAGGCTTTGTAATATCTGATATCAGCTCTGAAGCCAATCCTGCTGGTTGCTACTGCCAGGATAATTATACCACAAATCATAACATAGAAAAGTGTCCTCACAATTAACAATGTAGAAAAGTTAACTCTTCTGAATTTTTTTTCAAAAACATAAATTTCAAATGAGGAAGCAATCATCCCGAATGAAAAACCTATTATGAATTCACTCAGCACCGGATATATGTTAAGTCCGTGCTCTACAAGCGCATTTATGATTGCTCCAAGAGACGTAAAGGCAGTAAATATAAATATGGTCTTTATGTTTCTGCGGTCCTGACGTGATAGGCTCATATTATTTTCTGGCAATACTGAACAGCTCAACCTGGTGCTCTTTTCCCCTGAGCATGAATTTGCCGAGAGATTCCGAAACATACTCATCAGGCAATTTAACTTTTCTTAATACATCTTCAGAAGCCAGAAATGTTTTTTTTAATGAATTGCATTGAGCCTGAATCCTCGATGCTGTATTTAAAACATCTCCGTGGAATACAATTTCTCTTTTGGAAGCACCTATTTCTCCGGTAACAACAATTCCGCTATGAAGCCCGGCTTTGAAACCCGGTACGTTTCCGAATTCTTTTTCATAAAAGTCCGAGAGACTGTCTATTTTTTGCCGGATCTTAAAAAAACATCTGAGACAATTTGCATTGTCAATCCCGTTATTATCTTTCCAGCTTATTACAACTTCATCCCCGACATATTGATAGATCTCTCCCTTGGTCTCGACTATAGCATCATCAATATCAAAAAAATATAAATTCATAAACTTATGATAAGCAATTGGGTCAAGTTTTTCACCAATAGTTGTGGAGGAAGATAAGTCCAGGAACATGAATATCCTTTCTTCTTCCTTTGGGTTATGATATTTACCTTTGAGATAATTTAACAAGACATTCTTACCAAGAAGAGAATTAATCTGTGTGAATAAATTTATTAGAAAACCGGCAACAACTGAAAATAAAAGTATTTTTTTAAAATCACCTTCAAAAACAAAATGCTTAAAATCACTGCTTTGAATAGTGGCAAAAACCGTAACGCTATTTAAAGTACTTTCATGTATTATCCATACAAACATTACAGACAGGGAAATTACAACTATATATACAAGGGTTCTGATTATTAGAACAATGGAAAATTTCAGTTTCTTTAACTTGCTTTGAAAAACAAAATTTTCAAATATTCCAAGTATTGATGTAATTAGAAATCCACCAACCGCACCCTTTATTATTCGTGCACTATCAAATCCAAAAGCTATAGCAGTGAATAAAGAGCCAATAATAATCCCTGCAAGCGAAATTAAAATTATGGATTTTATCTTCTGATTACGCTTTATGGATGTGTCCATTTATAAATATTTAAAGAAAGAGTGCAGTACCGACAAAAAATTTAAATCCTTCGTCTGACTTTGCAACTGTAAATCCAAGATTAAACAGCCGGTTGAGGTAAGTCATCCATAAAGAGCCTCCATAAGAGTTGTGCCATTTTTTGGATGTCTCACTATTCAGAAATACTCTTCCCGCTCCACCGAAAAAGGAAACTCCAAGAGTACCGGGAAGAATAATATTTGTCCTGAATAGTCTGAACCTTACTTCACTCTGAGCGAGCAGTACACCATCACCTGCGAATCTCTCGCGTGAATATCCTTTCAGAGAATTTTCTCCGCCAAGAAACATTGATTCGTAGAAAGGAAAAGTACCCCATACTTTACCCCCGGCTGTTCTAATGGCAAATGTTATTCCCCGTACAGTGTCAGTAGAGGCGTAGGCTCTTATATCAAACCCGGCCTTTGAAAAACCAAAATTATTCTTAAAAATATTTGGTGTATATCCTCCAAGCACTTGAGCAAAAATACCCTTGTAAGGCTCTTGCTCATTATCTCTTGAATCATACTTTAATGAAGATTTTATTCCTGCAAATTTAATTCCTCCAATTCCATAAGTCGAAGGGATTTGTCCGAGAAATGTATTCTGATTATAACTGACATCCGAGTATTTGTAAAAAGGGCTGAATGAAAATTTTATTTTCTTTTGTACAGGAAATTCAAAATTCGGACTAATGTATATCAATTCCTGTCCAACTTTGTAATATCCGTTATTGTCCAGGTCCTTATTGAGGCCGGTTTCATTGCCTAAGCCAAAAAATCTTGTTATTCCCAGCTCAGTCTTTTGAACGTCCAGAAATATTCGTGCTCCTTTTATTATAGAATAAGAATCGCCGGTATACTTTATACTGTAGCTTTTCGCACCGAATGCATAACTCCCCAGGAGTGACATGCGGTAAACATAAGGCTTAACATATAGTCCAAACTTGTAAAGAATTGGTCCGCCGCCTAAGATAAATCCATCATCGCTGTTATAACTAATCACAGGACCTATCCTGAAGTCTGTGCTTCTGTCTTCTATTTTTGGTTCATTTTTTTCAATTAAATCTTTTTTAGGTCTTTCGTCTTTTATAACTTCAAGAACTCCGCTTCTGTCATCAATTTCTTTTTTCCCTTTTCCTTCTAATACTTTAATTGTTATACCTGGATCGGGTTCATCCCCTGTTGTTAAGTAAGGGTTTACGGTAATCTTATCATCTCCTCCGTTTGTATAGATTCTGATTTCATTTGTCTGATCAGATTTAAATACTCTGTCAAAAAATGGCTTTGCATTGTGATCAATATCCTTATTCTTTTCGAAGAGTAGTACCTCTACGCTGTCATTAAACTTTCTTATATCTACGTATTCATCTTTATCACTTCCATAAACATCTGCAGTTTCATTTATCAAATCATAAAACTCATCCGAGGCATCTTTCAGCTTATCTCTTCGCGACTGAATCATGCCTATTAAATGATTTCCCTCTAAATTGAACCATTGATCAGGGATTTTCTTAACCGCTTTTGTAATAACATCATTTGTAATCCGGCTTTGAATATAAGCCGTCAGCGAATCATATACTCTTTTAGGTACCGGAGGAAGAAATCTTCTGTCAAGATATCTTCCGTTAAATGAAAGGTTGTAAATAAGAGGATAATTATTTCCGTAGCCTTCTATCTGTGTAACAGATTGACCTGCTATGTAAGGAAACAGTCCGTCATAAAGGCTAAATGCCTGGTCCCTGTCTCTAGGAATAGGCTCATAAAATGTTTTACCATCCTTATTATATCCCGCCCACAGCCACTGGTCAGAATGTCGGTCCCAGTCACCAATCATAAGATCAACTAGTCTTGCTTTAAGAAACTCGGTATTATCAACCTGGTTGGAATTATCTTTTTCTAATTTCTTGTAAAGCTTGAAAGAATTCACAACCTTATCCGATTCCGCAAAACCCTTTTCACCATCAGTGCCATTGTCGGGACTTTCTTCGAATGTCCCCAACATCCCGGAAAATTCTGTTTCATATTCCCCAAGTTTATTATCTTTAGGAAGAACAACAACAATTGGTTCTGCATTTAATATTCCAACCTGATTAAGTAAAGGAGCGACTATAATTGCTGACATAGGATGAGATGTACTTATCTGATCCTGAACTTCATCTGCAAAAATTGAGCTTTGAAGGTCCGGAGGAAGAATTCTGCGGGGGTCTTTGTTGATTGATCTGAACTTATATGTTTTACCGTCACTTCCTTTGAATCTTAATGATTTAGTTTGCAAACCGCCGCCCCTTTTATATGGAGTGAGACCACCGGCAGTCTTGTCTAAATCAAGCACCCCGGCTTCGAAAGGTGTGGTCCAGAGCTTTCTCCAGTGCTTTCCGAAAAACAATTCATAAAAACCGCCACGGTCATATTCTTTGCCTGCTACTACGGTTATTTTTTTTGAAAAATAGTTTGAAGTATCGGATTGTGAATAAGAATTATTAAAAAAGAAAAATGAATTGAGAAACAAAACTACCAGATATATTTTTTTCATAGGGGATATATTTAGTTTTGTATATAAAATAAATTCTTACAAATGTAAAAATTTCAAAAACCAACTCCAAAGGAAAAATAATATTTTGTTATTTCCGGTGAATGTGCGATAGTAAAATTTAATAATGCCATTTTAGCAATTTCTAACCAAAGTCCGCCACCATAAGTATTGTGCCACTTTTCGGAATTTTCTCCTTTTACAAATACTCTTCCGATATCACTCATTCCGGAAATCCCAAAAGTTGAAGGCAAAAATAAATTGACAGAAGCAATTTTTATCTTTAGATCTGACTGCCCGGAGATCATTGCATCACCCTGAAATCTTTCCCTTGGAAATCCCCGTAAATTTTTAATTCCTCCCAATGCGGCGGCTTCAAAAAAAGGATAAGTTCCGAATAATTTTTCACCGCTTCCGCTAAGTATTAAAATAAAGTCTGTAAATGTTTTAAAGGAAAAAATGCCCGAAATTCCGGCAGCAATACGGCTGAAGTCGATTTTATAATCAAGCAGTTTCGGATAATATGTAAAATTAATATTCGAGTTGATTCCCTTCTTGGGAAACAAAAGTCAAGCTCTTCTGCATAGAAAGGCGTTGTCCATAAATCTCTCCAATGCTTGCCAAAAAATATTGTGTGCAGTCCGTTTGCTTTGTATTCTTTTCCGGGAATTACAATTATTTTGTTAGTATGAAAATAGGATGAGTCTGTTTGTGAGGTACTGATCTTAGGAATCAGTATCTGCAATAATATTACTACGAGCAAATTCCTCATAGATAAATTATTTATTTAAGTAGGGGTAGATTACTATGTAGCCTTTTCCGTCTTTGCCTTCATTGCTGATTAACAAAGTCAGATCGGAAGTAAAGGTAATTCCCTCCGGCTGAATGTGAATATCCCGGGGCAAAGAATGCATGTCAATAATGTCACCTTGCTTTGTGACTTCGATTATTTCATTTCCATTGGCAGCGATAATAAAAAATGTTCCAGTCTTTGGATGACGCTGGATTCCCGAAGGATTAAATCGCTTTTTAATTTTTTCAAGCGGAAGGAGAAACCTAGGAGCCGGATTTAGTTTAAGGCTGTCAAGAGAAAATGAATAAACAGCTTTGTCTTCATCGTCGCCGGTTCCCGAGACACCTTTACATGCAAGCAGAAGAGAATTAGTTTCAATATCATAGCAAAGACCTTCAACATCGTTTGAATGATTTAAGCCTGTCTTATGGATTTTGTAATCAACTGCTTCACCATCTTTACCCTCTTTGAATTCATAAATGTTTCCATTACTTTTCAATAAATAAAATTTATTGTTAGCGTAATCAATATCTTCAAAGTCTTCACTGATAACAGGATTTCCTAATGAAAATCTCTTTATAATATTACCGGTGCCAATATCAATTTGATAAACAAATCCGTTTTCATCCTGTTCTCCGAATAGCCTTCCATCTGGTGTCATTGTAACACCGGATATCTCGGTCAGTTCTTTTGGAAGCTTGACGACAGCAGGATTTTCCGAATCGAGATTGTATCTGGAAAGTTCTGCGGTTGAATCCGGAGAGTTCAGGTTATTTTTATTTGTCAAAACCTTTTTCTTAGAATTAATGTCGGAACAGGAACTAAAAAGCAATAGTAATATTAAGAGGTTCAATTTCCAGGGGATCATATTATTCTTAATTTGGATGAATAGAAAATACCAAATTCCGTTAAATGATTAAACAGTTTTAAAAAGTATTGGGTATTGAGTATTGAGTATTGGGTATTGGAGACTAAGAGTACTGATTTCAGGACAAGACACTCACTACTCACTACTCACTACTCACTACTCACTACCAACTTTAATTTCAAAATAGATTAAGTTATTTTTAACGAATCTAAAAATATCTGAATGAAAAAACATTTTATACTTTTATTATTTACATTGCTGGCTGGAAAATACAGTAACTCTCAGACTATCACCGAAAAAGAATTATTTCTTCTGAACTATAATGGAAATGCCGATGCTTATAGCTTCGTGCTTGACAGCAATAGCGGGAAATATTGCTACCTTTATACCGTTCCGGATGAAAATAAAACTTTCATTGTTTCCGGTGATGCAGTGTCTGAAAAATTCGATTACATTTCTGCACAAGACATAAGGTTTGATTCCAAAGCCAATTATTATACTGTTACGGCTAATTACCGTCCTGACTACGGCATAGATAATAATTTTTTAGTCGTAAACGGAAAAACCGTTCTCAATTATGATTACATAGAGCCATACAGCAGCTACATTAATAAAAAAGGAGAATTTGTTTTTATTTTTAAAGACCATGATCTTTATAAGATTGGTTATTACGGGCTGGAAGGTGGTTTGCGGCAATCGGACGGTTATGAATTGATTCGTCCCATCATGAGATATAATGCCGGGCAGCATCAAAGAGAAGATGAAGGCGATACTTATCTCGAAGATGATTTTTATCATAACGAAGCCGGTGAGAGAGGATTCATTGCATCATCAGGAGGTAAAACGAAAATCATATTTGAGACCGGTGAGATCGTAACTGATTACACCGATATAAATGAAACAAGCATTACAAAAAACAAAAATAATGAGCTGAGTTATTTTGCAAAAACGGGGGGAAGATTTGGTGATTATGCCGGAAATGAATTTGTAGTATCTGGTAATAAGAAATACAATAAATTTGATATGTTAAATACTCCTTTACTCTTTAATAATAATAATGAGCCGGTATATATTGCGGGGGATTCATTGCCTGGGCAATACCGCTACTATCTTGTAATAGGTAACCAAAAGCAGCCTGCTTATCCGGGTTCAGGCAATACCAAAAAGGCTTTTCCATTCGCAAGTGGATTAAATGATATAAGTCTGAATGGTAACGGAGATATAACTTATTTTGGGACAAATGAGATTATTGTCCCTGCTCCGAAAAATACAACCGGAGAAGAGAAATATGATCAATATTACAGTAGATCTTTTTTCGTAAAGAATAATACGGCATATGAACTGGGATATAATATCGGACCGGTTAAATACAGTGATAAAGGTGACATGCTCTATGCGGGAATAGCTGACCTGAAGAAGAAAGAATATCTATTAATGATGAACTATGGAGCAAGCAGGATCATAATTAATAAGCACATCTATGATGATATTTATGACTATGGATTTACTCCTGCTAAGGAAATTTATTACGCAGCGCAGAATTATGAAGATGCTAAGCTAAATAAAAAAAATGAATCCTTTCTTTACATAGGCGATAAGCTGATCGGAAAATATGACTATTTGACCTATCAGAATATTGGAGACAGTTCTTCTTTATTGATCTTTGACTCTAAAAATAATTATGCATTTGTTGCCGAAAAAGTTATTGATTCCGTTACATATTCAAATTTCATTGTGACGAATTCAGGCAGGCTGCCTTTTCCCTCAAATGTTTCAGGTTCGAATATGTTCACCTATATTTCTAATATGATGTATTCGAAAAATGACAAGCTTTTTTTTATAGGTGATATGAATAACGGCGCCTCAGCTAATGAAGCAATCAAAGAAATTTTTGTGGACAATGTTACCCTTGGAAAAACATATAATAGCATTACCGGGATAAAGTATGATAAATCTAGGAATGAAATTACTTTTACCGGAGCGAGAGAAAATAAAGTATATTTAGTTACTGTAAAACTGTAATAAAAGAGAATTAGAATTTTTTATTTTAGCTTCTAATCTTTAATGCCTCAGCCCTTCCCTAAAAGAAGAGAGGGAATTTTCTGGCACCTAAAAAGCTCCCCCTCTCCTTTTTGAGTATATCTCAAAACTGTCTTTATCTCAAAACTGTCTTTAT
>JBBSDT010000124.1:0-8664 GCA_038240405.1 Ignavibacteria bacterium | reverse complement strand
TGAAGATGTAATTTTTTGGTGGGGACGGCTGGCATATTTTGTTAAACAGCTAATTGACAAAACACGCAGTCTAACTAAGAAATACGGGCTACAGAAAACGGAACCGTTTAGCAAGGTTCTCGGTCCAACAAAGTTGTACACAATTGGTAAAGATGTAATCTGGGGTGCGGTGACACTGGCAAATCCGGTTGTTGGTGGTGCAGTGGCATTATTAGGAGGCGGAGCCTTAAATCCATTTTCAGGAGAAAGCGGAACTGCTGATGCTTTTTCGCTGCTTACAGAAGGACCAAGCTTAACACGTGCAAATATGTATACATACAGAGGCACTCATTCAATGTTATCAAGTGTTCAGAATTTTCGCTCAGGACATCTTACATATCAAACTCATGTTTGTGTTGCAACTCTGGAAAACGGAGCAACTGTCTGGACTACACATCCATCACACGGTGATGTGTTAGGAGCAACTAATATTCATGACGGTCCCAATTGGTGGACCGGTTCAGTTACAGTACCGCGCGTAATTCAAATGAACAATGCGGCCATAATAATTTACAGACCAAAAATGGGGCAGTGGATATTGTTCGGAAGCAGGACACATGCCTGGTTTCCTAAAAATGCGTTTGATGAGTCTAAGGACAATAACAATTTCGATCCTCTGGAAGCATTCAATAACAATTTCGAATCCGGGAGATGGGTTTTTGGAAAAGTGGGGGACGGGTATATCGGACTATATTCTGCACAAACTCCGGAATGGACCAAAGATGGTCCCTGGACTGATAAGGAACTTACAGCTGAAGGAAAGAATAATGTCTTTATTATACAGACAGGTACTAAGGAAGAATACGGAGAGTTCTCAGATTTCATTAACAAGGTTAGGAATGCGCGCATTCACATAAACGGTATTCATCTTCTTAGTACTATGGATACTGAATGCAGCTATGATATTCCCCGCACTTTTAAGCAAATCAGCGATGATGGCCCGGGAAGTGACCGTCTGGAATTGCATTATGATGATGACCAGGATGAAGTACGGATTGACGGACAACCATTTGAAGATTCCGGATTTCCCCGGTTTGAGAATAAATATCTTACAGCCGGCAGAGTATTATGGCAGCAGTTCAATTATACAATCAAACACTTAAATTATTCTCTTACTCACGACTTCAGAAGTTTGAAATATCCAGCTTTTATGATTCCCGAGGTACAAAGATTTATTGATTCAATGGAATATTCTCCGGCACTTATAGAACAATTGCAGAGCAGCCGCCAATATATTTTGCAGGGCAAAGGCACCACAGCGACTCCTTCACTTGCATCGGCAGGATATGGGAATTTTACAGCTTCAACTTACAATCTTTATATGGCATGGAAGGGGGGTAAAGATGATTCAGGATTATACTGGGCTTATTTTGACGGAAACAAATGGACTCCTCAATATAATATTGAAGGAATGGGTTCGTCTGACGGTCCTGCTTTGGCAAACTTACCTGACAAAGATGGATATGCTTCCGGTCTGGTAATGGCCTGGAAGGGAATTGAAGGCGACTCGGCGATCTACTATAGTTTTAATGATTCGCTGAACCAGAATGGTTGGGAGTCTCAGGAAAAAGTTAAAGGGACCGGAACAAGCTGTAAGCCGGCATTAGCTTACTTTAATGAAAAAATATATCTTGTATGGAAAGGAATTGATGGTGATTCTGGAATTTATTTCTCGAGATATATAAATAATAGCTGGATGCCCCAGGAAAAAATCAAAGGTATTGGAACGACATCATCTCCTTCTCTCGTTGTCTGTAAGAAACGGCTGTATTTATTCTGGAAAGGAATTGAAAGAGATTCTGATATTTATTATTCACGGTTAAAGGAAAATTTCGAAACAGAGTGGGAAGATCAGCAGGTAATTGCCTTTAAAAGCGTTGGGGGAAGTAAAACAATTAAAGTCGGAACGAGTCATTCACCATATGCCGCATCTGTTGGCGATGTCATCTTTCTTACATGGAAAGGAATTGAAGGTGACAGCGGAATTTATTTTTCTACCTATGAACATAGTGAATGGTCGGGGCAGGTTAAGATCAAAGGAATAGGCAGTGCCTGCGGACCTGCGGTTGGTGTATTAAGGGGAAATTTATTTATGGTATGGAGAGGAATAGATGACAAAGGACTTTTTGATTCAGGATTCTTTAAAGACGATGATCATAACATTTATTCCTGTATCTTATCGCAAGATACAAAGGGAGGAAACGGCGGAATTTATTTTAAATGGCACGGATAAATCAATTACTATAATTTCAGATTTCCACATCTAATATCAAATACAGAAAATAAATTTCGATAAAAATAAAATACTATTTTCAAATCGGTATTGTCGACTTTGTTATTGTTCCCGAGCGAAGCGAGGTTCATCAACAAGAAGAGTGCGTTTGCTGTTAATGTTGGGTGAATAATCTTCTTCTATAATATCACCCCTTGAGGTTTGTTCGGTAAATAATCCTCCTTATAATAATTACACCATTTCACGGTTGATTGCTAATAGCCTGATGCATAAATACAAAGATAGACCACTTCTCTTCAGCCCCTTAATGATCACTATAATTAATACTCTAAAAGTGCTAACTTTTCTAAAACATTACATCCATTATGAAGAAAAAAGAAAATACAAATAAAATCGCCGTTATCACCGGCGCCTCCAAAGGGATTGGTCTTTCCTGTGCGAGGTTTTTTTTAAAAAATAATTATACTGTAATCAATGCTTCAAGGACCAATGCTAATCCTTTAAAGGATGAAAATTATTTTTTCATAAAAACAGATGTTGCAAAGGAAAATGACATTAAGTCTCTTTTTGCAAAAGTGATGAGAGAATTTAAAAAGATTGATGTTTTAATTTGCAGTGCCGGCTTTGGAAGATTTGGCAATCTGGCCGATTCCAAGACCAAGGATTTTGATGAAATGTTTGCTGTTAATGTAAAAGGACTTTATTTGTGCAACAGGTATGCAGTTAAAACAATGCTTAGGAGAAAAAAAGGAACTATCATCAATATTTCATCCGTAGGAGGAAAGAATGGAATACCAACAGCTTCGATATACAGCGCAACAAAACATGCGGTTATTGGTCTTTCCGCTTCTTTGATGGCTGAAGTGAGAAAAGAAAATATAAGAGTTGTGACAATCTGTCCTGGATCAGTAGATACTAATTTCTTCGATCATCCGAGCGCAGGCAAAAGTTCATATCCTGAAACTTTTCTTTCCCCGGATGATGTTGCGGAAGTCTGCTTCTTATCGGCAACGCTCCCTCAACGTGCACTTATAAATGAAATCCAAATCCGTCCTCTTGATCCAAAATAGTAATTGATAGATACACTATACACAATACTCAATACTCAATACTCATCACATACGCAACTGCTTCTTCAATTGTCATAGCTTCACCTTCTGACCAACACTTTTCAAATTCAGACTCGCCAAGATTTGTTTTAAGAGTTGTTTTAAACATATCAAATCTTTCAAATTCTGCTTTGATTAAATTTTTATTGGAAGATTTCATTAATGAAATATATTTGGTCGCCGAAATGCAGGCTCTGTCAAATTTCTTTAATTCAATAAAGTTAACTGTAAATCCGTCAAATCCTTTAGCAAGAAAGTAATTGTCACCAATTTCTTTAGAAATTAAAATTACTTGCTTGAAGATATTCCTGTTTTAAAACAATCTCAGCTGCCTGTTCAATTTTCATTGCATTACCTTCTTCGAAATAATTTGTAAATTTTAAATTACCTAATTTTTGTATAAGAACATCAACTGTTTTGTCATACACTGCTTTTATTTGAAAGGCAATTGTTCCTTGTGTAGATTCAAGTTCTTTATTAGCGGCTCCCAGAAAAATAGAAGCATCCTTCGTTTTCTCAATACAAAAGATCTCAGATATACCTATAATTGAACTAACCATTCCAAGTTTATTTCCAATTTCAAGTCTAAGTTTTAAGCTTTCTATATGTAGATTTATAGACTGCTTAAGGTCGCCGGTATTAAATGCGACAAACCCCAGGCTGTTTAGTGAAAGAGCCAGATCATGTTTATTTCCCAGTTTGCGATGTATTACAATGCTTTCTTCTATAAGCAATTGAGCTTTTGGATATTCTCCCAGGTAATGAAATAAGATTCCCAAATTACATAAACACAAAGCTATCCCATGCAGATCACCATGTTCTCGAAATATTTGAAGACTTTTGTCAAGGGCTGCTTTAGCAGGGACATACTCACCCGGCAGCATAAAAATACACCCAAGATTAAAAAGCGAAGCTGCGGTATTATATTTATCACCCAATTGATTATACAATCTGTAACTTTCCTCTGTTAAATCCCTGGCCTGCTTATATTTTCCTTTTTGAAATTCAATCAAACCTAAATTACCGAGTGACGATGCTATGCCTGTACTGTCTTTAAGTTTTCTGTAAATGGATAAGCTTTCTTCATGGCATGTTTGGGACTTGTTCAGATGTCCGGAAAGCCATTCAAGGCTTCCGGCAAGCTTTAAAACGCCTGCTCTTTCGGCAAGAGAAATACTTTTCTTCCTTGAAAGTAATTCTCTTACCCAACGCTTACCTTCTGTAATATCACTATGAATTTTCCAGTATTTACCCAGTAACATTATTAAACGTATACCATCTTCGTTTTCCACATCTTCTAGTGAAAATAGTAATGCAGATTGAAAATTAGAATTTTCTATTTCCAGTTTCTCCAGACATTCCTTTTGTGAAGGACCATATAAATCCGGATGTATTTTTTCAGCCAGTTGAAAAAAATATCTGAAATGATTCTTTTTGATTTTCTTTATTTCTTCTTCATCTGATATTTCCTGTCCATATTGTTTAATCGTTTCCAAAACCTGATACCGTTCACTTTCTTTTTCATAATTCACAATTGATTTATCAACAAGCTGGCATAAAGCATCCATAATTGTTTCACTTTTGAGGAGGTTATCAGCGCATACTGATTCAGAAGCTTCTAAAGTCCAGCCTCCGTTAAATACGGTTATTCTTCTGAATAATATTTTTTCCGGTTTTGTTAAAAGATTATAGCTCCAGTCAATCATTGCCTTAAGTGTCTGATGTCTCGGTAAGGAAGTTCGTTTTCCTTCTGTCAATAACTTAAAACGATCACTTACTCTTTCGTATATTTTTTCAGCGGACAAAGCGTTTATTCTTGCCGCCGCAAGTTCTATTGCAAGCGGGATTCCGCCGAGTTGATAACAAATTCCTGCTAATGCAGAAGCATTTTCATTATTAATTTCAAAGTTTGAATCAACTGCTAATGCTCTCTCAGTAAACAATCTTACTGATTCAAATTGATTTAGATTCTCTGCCAGGATTTCTTCCTTCGGGTTTGGTGTATTAAGTGACTTCACACGATGAGTCTGCTCATCCGAACAGCGCAATGCTTCCCGGCTTGTTGCCAATATTTTCAGGCATGAACAATTATTTAATAATTTTTCCGTTAACTTTGCACAAGCATCAATTAAATGTTCGCAATTATCTAATATGATCAGCAATTCTTTATTGCTTATGAAATCGCATAAGGTATCTTACCATGATCTCTTCACCTCTTCCTTCAATCCAAATAATTTCATTAATGCCTGGGGCAAAAGCGCCGGCTCAAGTAATAATGCAAGCTCTGTGAACCAAACCCCGTGTGCAAAATCATCAATTAAATCCGCAGCAATCTGAAGAGCAATACGTGTCTTTCCAACACCGCCAGAGCCTGTGAGAGTTAACAGAGGTGTTTGCTTTAATAATATTTTTAATTGTTTCATCTCTTCTTCACGTCCGATAAAACTCGTAAGCTGAACGGGCAAATTATTCGGACGAGCGTCCAGGGTTTTCAGCGGAGGGAATTCTTCACGAAGACCTGTCGCAATTATCTGATATAACTTAACCGGCTGAATCAGGTCTTTTAACCGTCTTTCCCCTAAATCTCTGAATGAAACAATTTGATTTCCCTCATTATAAATTTCGTGATGTGCAATGGAAAATCTTTCTTTTATCAATTCATAAGTATCATTTGAAATAATAATCTGACCCCCATAAGCTGATGACATAATCCTTTGAACCCTTGCAAGAGTAACATAACCCATATAATCCGCACTCCTCCATTCTGCAGTGCCGCTATGTATTCCCATCCTGTCTTTTATTTGTACATCTTTCCATTTTTCTGTACTTATTTTTTGCTGAGCTTCTATGCCGGCAATCAAAGCTTCATAAGGATCAGAAAAAGCACAGCAAAAAGAATCTCCGATAGTTTTGAAAATGAATCCGTTATGTGATTCAACTACACGTTGGAGAACTTCATTGTGTCGTAAAAATGCTTCGGACATTTGTTCAGCAAACTCCTGAGACAACATCGTGCTGTTTTCAATATCGCTGAAGAGAAATGTGACCCTTCCTGAAGGAATATTATTCATTGAGATATCCTAATCTTCTACTCATTAAATATTTGATTATTTGCATTGATAATTACTCATTGCACATTGATAAAACGATAGCCGCTGCATGGTCAAGATTTAAAGACCTTATTTCTTCTTCAAGAAAATTAAATTTGTTTTCGCTTAATGTATCTCTTAACTCGTTAATAATATTCTTTTGTTCATCTGCACGGGATTTGGATAACTGGATTTTATAAATTTTAGTGATTCTTTGTGCCAGAAGAAACAGTTTCGCAGACTGTTCATATTTTTTTTCTTGAAAATAATAGTTTCCTAACCCGTAAATGCTAAGTATTAATTTTAATTTTTCCGAGTCTTCATTAAAACTTTTCAGGCATCCGAGAAAGATCTCTTTAGCTTTTGCATTCTGATTTTGAATCAAAGCAGTTTCTCCCAATTTTATATATGCCCTGTCAAAAACATTTTTATATCCGTATTCTTTGGACTTTAACATTACGGCTTCGTAACAATCTGTTGATTCGGAATAATTCTTCTGAGTAAAATTTAAATTCCCAAGGTTATAGAGTGTAGTTGTAACAGAAAACTGATCGTTCACTTCCTCTAAAATTGGTAATCCTTCCTGGATAAAGGTTCTTGCTTTTTCAAGTTCACCTTCCTGGAAATAAATGCCGCCTTTGCTGACAAGCATTTTTGCAAACAAATCCTTATTATTAAATTTCTTGTAAATTTCCGAAGCCTCCTCAAGCAGAAAGAGAGCTTTTCCATAATTTCCCACATTGGAGTTATACATTGCATAGTTTGCAAGTGTGTTGGCTTTTAAAATTTTCTCATCCAGATTTTCAAGCAGCTTCAGACTTTCTTCAAAATGTTTTTCGCTTTTTTCGGGTTCACCATTTAAGATCGCAAGAATTCCATAAATGTTCAGGCAGTCGGCTTCCTTGGATTTACTGCCTGCAATTTTGCAATACTCAAGAGCCTTCAGGAGATATTTTTCGGCTGTCTCATTCCCATCCATCTGACCTGCAAGATAAGCAGCATCTGAAAATGCATCTATTTTTTGAATATTGGTGGATTCAATATCATTTTTTATTATTTTTTGTACCAGTTCAAATGACTCGGAATAATTTCCTCTGATTTCCAGATATTCGGATTCGCTTAAAATCAATTCTGCCGACAGGGGCGGGGAATTTTCTAATGACCACCTTATCGCAGATCTGATATTATCCTGTTCGTTCTCCATAGTTTCATTCCATGCAAGTTTCAATTTGATATCAACGTCCGGATGGCATCTGAGAGATATTTTCTGGAAATAATCAAAATGCCTAAGATAAATTTCATCCTTTGAAGCAAGTTTTTCAGCGCTGTATTGACGAATAGTATGAAGCATCGAAAAACGTGTTACTCCGTTTTTCTCTTTTGAAATAACCAGAGATTTATTGAGCAGATTGGATAACAAATCCATTATTTCGAATTCATCAATTTCTTCGCCAGTGCAGATTTCTTCTGCAGCCTCAAGACTCCATTCGCCGGAAAATACAGAAAGTCTTACGAACAATAATTTTTCCTTTTCGGTTAGTAAATCGTAACTCCAGTCTATAAGAGCTTGTAAGGTCTGCTGCCGGGGTAATAATGTCCTGCTTCCTCCTCTTAAGAGCTTAAATCTGTTATTAATGTTTTCAAGTATTTTTTCAACGTTCAAAATTTTAATTCTGGCAGCAGCCAGTTCTATAGCTAAGGGTATTCCATCAAGCTCAGCACAAAGCCGCGCTAAGGCTGGTGCATTTTGTTCAGTAACTTCGAAATCTGTCTTCACCGAAGTAGCTCTTTCAATAAAAAGACGAACTGATTCAAACTTGCCGGCTGATTCTTTTGTAATTGTCTCTTTAATCCCGGGCATGGAAAGAGTCGGCACCTGGAAAACTTTCTCTCCCTGGATTCGAAGAGGTTCTCTGCTGCTGGCTATAATTTTTAATTTGGGACAAGAACCTAACAATGAGTTTGATACACCTGCACATTCTGTGATTACATGTTCACAGTTATCTAAAATTAACAATATTTCTTTCTCTTTCAGAAAGTCAATAATTACTTCCTCTATATTTCTTCCTGCTATTTCTTTTAAATTTAATACCGATGCCATCTCATTTGATATTAAAGATGGGTAATTCAATGATGCAAATTCTATTATCCGGACTCCGTTTTCAAATTCATCTATCATATCTGCACCTGCCTG
>JBBSDT010000123.1:0-8723 GCA_038240405.1 Ignavibacteria bacterium | reverse complement strand
ATTATAAGTAATTAAGTAATTATTAAATCACTGATGTCCACAAAATTATCCCCATTAATATCACTCGAAACATAACCTGAAACGAAGTTATTTGCATCGTTTGTAGACGTTTGTAATATCGGTAAGATCAACTGAACCGTCCTGATTCTGATCATCATTATAAACTGCAAACTTAATTCATCATCCTTTTGGTGTCAAAGTATATCTCCGGGATTATACCAGTCCGTTTACTTTGAGAGATTCTGTTTCTGATACAATAATCTTCTCATCATGGTCCCGCGAATTTCAATTTTACAACGCACCTACAGGCAGGTATTATATTGTTGTTAAGCATTTCAACACACTTGAAACATGGAGCAGGGCTGGCGGTGATTCTCTGATGAAAGGCTTTTATAATAACTATACTTTTTCAACAGTAATCACGCAGGTATATGGAAATAATCTCAAACACATCGGCAGTGCTTATTGTGTATCCAGCTGAGATGTAAATAATGACGGAGTGGTTGATGTTTCAGATATAATTGCTATATACAATGATGCAATTAACTTCGTAACAGGGTATGTGATAACAGATTTAACAGGAAACGCAATTGTAGATTTGAGCGATGTTGTTCTCGCATACAATAATGCAATTAATTTTGTGGGTGTAATACGACCTTAATACATTTTAAAACTTTGCGCCTACTCCGAATACAACCTGTCCAACTGTAGGTGTAGCAAGGCGGAATGCCCAGTCAACCTTTCCTACAAGTCCGAAGGGGAGTATTGCATCTAACCCTATGCCTGTCCCGCTTTGAAATCTTGTATCCCTTGGATTATCTTCTTTATTCCAGATTCCTCCAATATCATAAAACATTACAAAATATAGTCCATATTTATAAGACATTTTATTGAGATATTTTATCTTTTTCACAAGAGGCAATTGTTTTCCTTCAAGATAAGAAGGCTGCAAAAGAGGAATTCTGATTTCATTGTACAAAGTTAAATCGTTTTCACCTTCAAAACCAAATCGACTCCATCCCCGTACAAAATCCTCCCCGTATCCGAGAATTTTATGGTTGTAATAAGGTAGAACCGGCCCCATTGCTATGCTGGCATATAACTTTAAAGCTAAAGTGATGAAATAATCAGGACTGAATCTTAAAGGAATAAAGCTTCTCTGTTCAAAATTGAATCTTGCAAAATTCGCTTTAACATTCAGGTAATTATAATATTGAAAATCTGTATTGATTGAATATCCTTCAGTCGTGTACTCCCTTATATTACGTGAATCAAAATTAAATCCAATACCAGTTAGCATATATTTATCTGTACCATCAGGTGAAACTGTTCTGTTAAAAGAATAATCTGATACCTTTAGATAAGTATATCCTGTCTCAATATAAGCGGATAACTGACTGGAGAAAAACTTGCCGGCATTAAATCTTATATTATTATTAACGTAATCGAAATTGGTATCCCGGTAAGAAATAGTTCTTTCACCATTAATTCTCCCAACAGCAAGCAGACTGCGGTTATTTTCTTTTGCAATACCTCCGCTTAGCCGTGTATAGATATGTGCTTTTTCCCCGATCCAGGGATTTGAATATCCTGCTCTGATAAACCTGTTATAGCCAATACCGAAATTCAACGATACATTTTCATTCATTCCCCTGAAATTCTGCCACCGGATACTCAGTCCTGCAGTCAGCTTTCTAAGCTCTCCGTCTGTTAATTCCACAAAGGGCATCGGGAAAATATACCAATGCTCCTGTACATTTACATGTAAAAACACTTTTTTGTCTTCCTGAAGAACCGGTATCAGATCAACTTTTGTAAACAACCCAAGGTTGTAAATACTCATTTGATCGAGCTTACATTTCGCAATTGTGAATTGCTTTCCCGGAACTAAAACCATTTCTCTCGTAATTACTTCATCCTTTGTAATCTTGTTTCCTGAAATAATTACATTTGAAATAACCGGCTTTATTGAATCGAGATGCTGTGCTTCGTCCTTGCTGATATTCAGACTATCTTTTTGCAAGTAATGATGCTGTGCGTAAATGTTTTTTACAGTGAATAAGTAAAGGCAAAGAAATGAGAAAGAAACTATGCGAATTGGATAAGAGTTTGTATTACTAAATAATTTAAACTTGATTTTATTTGTTATTTGTGATTTCATTCTTAAATCAACTTATAATCTTAATTCGCCTTTGGATATTGATTCCATAGTTATAACAAATTAATTATCCGGTTCAGGTGTATCGTCTTTAGGTTTTTTATTTTTTGGTTTTTCATTTTGACCAACGCTTCCAATCTGTAAGTCAGGGTAAGATATGCAAACCTCGAATCTCTTTTAGTAGTTACATTTTGGATATAACCGGCGCCGGATTGAGACATCAATTAAACTTTATACAAAAATACCTTAATTATGAAATGCAGATGAAAATTGAATGAAAGTCTGAATATGTTTCAAGAAAAAAACCGCAGAGTCAAATTAGAAAATAATACTTCAAAGAGTATTGAAAAAAATTGAAAAAATATCCTGAAAATTTCAGTTTCAAATATTAAGTAAAATATCTTAATTACAGGTAATATTATGGATAAAATAATTTTATTGCTACTTATTACTTACGCCATGGGATTCATTGCTGCTATACCGGTTGGAGCTATAGACATTGAAATTGCCCGGCGTTCTCTTAATAACTATCCATCATCAGCAATATTAATTGTTGTTGGGTCCACAATTTCTGATGCACTTTATGGAGTAATTGCACTTTTTGGAATTGCTCCTTTCCTTCAATACCCTTCGGTTGTTGCGATTTTTGAATTTGTAAATGCATTAATATTAATTTTCCTGGGGATATGGTCAATACGTGAAAGTAAAAGATCAATCCTGGAAAATAAGAAAGTTGGAAGTATTCTTAATAATAGAAAAGTATCACTTATAACCGGATTCACACTTGCGATAACAAATCCGGTAATGGTTTTCTGGTGGTTACTTGGAGCGCGGTTTTTAAGTGATATCGGAATAGTTGAAAAATTCAGTGTGCCTTATTCAATACTGTTTCTTTTTGCAGGGACTATCGGAATTAGCTCATACCTTACACTTTTAGTATATGCTGTTTATAAAGCCAAAAGATTTTTTTCAGACCAAATTATCAGGCGGGTTACTATTGCCTTTGGTATGATATTAATTTTATTAGCCGGATATTTTGTTTTCCACTCACTTAGTATTATTTTGTAATTTCTTTTAGGGTTAATTAAAGAAATCTTTTCATACAATTTTCATCTGACTTTCATCCTTTTAATGTATTTTTGAATAAATAACAGAGTTAAATCAGAAATTAGTATATTAATAACTAAATCAAAGATAGATTTAAAAAATTTCGTGGAATTGCTGTTTCCCTGCTGAAAAGTATGTTTCCCCTTTTTCCTTTCTATATCGGTTTACAAAAATTCTTTTCCTGTAAAGTATCTTTGTGCCCGTCCGGGAATTGACAAAATAATATGAGAATTATTCATGTAACTGATACATCAATTTATAACTATGACGGAATATCTACTTATATAAATGAGCTTCTTGAAACATCAGAAGCACAGGGAGATCAAGTATTGGTTTTGACTACAACTCCTCTTCATAAAAACCTGGTAAGAAAAATAAATTATAGAGGCAGGACAAAGATATTCAAATGCGTAAGATTTCCTGGTAAGCGGAATTTTGCAATTATCTTAACTTTTGGTGTTAATAAAGCTATCTCGGACTTTAATCCGGACATTATATGGATTCATACTGTAGGAGCCCTGGGAATAAAAGCAGCAAAAATAGTTGAAGGGTTATATCCGGTCATTTATACCAAGCATTGTTTTGAAGGAGAAATGTGGACTACTTATCTTAAAATCAATCCTTACTTTATCTGGTTTTTTAATTTTTTTGCAAAGAAACTGGAAAATAAAATACTCAGGGCAGCAGAGATAGTGGTTTATCATTTGAAAGATATTTCAAAAATAAAGGACGATTATTTTTTTTATAAATTTTTCTTTATTCCTCCTCCCCTTAATTCTAGATTTTTTCAGAAAAGGGTATTGAAAAAAGGATTGCAGAAGAAAAAATTAACATTAGGTTTTTGCGGCAGGTGCGATACCGATAAGGGGATAGCAGATACCCTCAAAGGATTGGAAATTTTTCATCAAAATTACAAGGACATTGAAATCGAATTTATTTTAATCGGAGATGGGCCACTGGCAAATATCTTAAAGAAAAAATATCAATTTCTTAATATCACTGTAACAGGTTTTGTAAATAATGTCATACCATATCTGGACAAACTGGATGCATTTATAATATCATCGAAAAATGAAACCATATCACTCTCCTCTTTAGAAGCTTATGCCAGAGGCTTAACTATTTTTTCATACCCGATTGGTTTTCTATCTGAAAATACAGGGCTTCTTAAAAACTTTTATTTATTTGAAAATCCTCATCAACTATCTGATCTTATTTACCAGGTTCTTATTAAGAATGATACTTCCTCTGAAGGAAACAGACTGAATAACATTCGATCTCTTGTTATTAGTTATAATGAACTTTATTCGATGTTGATTTCCCGGGTTCTGTTTGATCCCAACGGACTTACAAATAAAATATTAATAAATCAGGAAATTAATATTCCTTCCTTAAAGAAGTCCATCGCTTGATTTCTTACAAAACATATGTTTAATAAAAATGCCGGGTTAAAAAATTTATTTAATTGATAAAATCCTAAATATAAACTGAAATTAAATAACAGGACTAATTATTTCTTCTAATTGCCACGAACTTTAAGTCGTGGATACAAATTGACTTATGTCCAGCTTTAGCAGCATGCTTTTTTAATTTTTTCATCCTTGAAAGATTGGATTCAATAAACAAATATATCATTTAATAGGATTGTCCCTGACAAATCTAATTGCAAAAATCTTTAAGCAAAACCCTTTTACTTTTTCTGAAATACCTGCTGTAAATCTTTTCAAAAAATTTCATAGAATCTGAATTTTGTATATCGATAGTGTGAATCACCATTCTTATATTTTTGTACTTCAATAAAATGCTCAGCCATATCAAAGTTGTGATAAAAATTTTTATCATAAAAAGCTCCCACCGGACGTTAGTTCCGATGGATAATACAGGAGAGAAATTTTTTTTAGAAGGTGAACTTGTATAGCTCATATGTTCAATATAAGGAGGGTTAAGTGTTTGAAGGAACTCCCAATTAGATTTTGAGGCAAGCCAGCATGGTGGACATATTCCGGGTTTTTGGCCTAATAGCTCAGACATAAGTTGATATTGAGCTTGTGTATCTCTCAGCAATTGATACGAACTGCAGAGATATTCAGCCTGATTTTTATGATACCAGGTCAGCAGGCCTCCGGGAGGCGTGGAGCAAAGATGATGAATGCCATGAAAAACCACTTCGATGCTTTTTTCTGAAATTTTTTGTAATAAATACTGCAAAAGCTCATTTTGGTTTCTTATATCCTCATCGGCAATCAAATGAATAGTTACCGGAATTCTAAATTTTTTCACTACTGTTTCTATTATTTCTATAGTCTCAACACCTTTTGAAACGCGTACATCATGGAGACACAACGACAACCTGTTCATAGCTTAAACAATAATTTGTTATTTAGATTAATTAGACCGGAAAATAATTTTCAAAAAACAATTCATCACCAGTAATTAATACTTTAAATCATTTCTACATAATCCAGATCTTTCCCAAAAGTCTCCTTTGTCCGGAGAGTGGCAATGATTGCGATAGCCAGAGTAATTACTGCGACTATACATGCGCCGTAAATAATCCCGATATATCCGCTGAAGAATTGAAATGATAAAGTTATAGGAACTGTTGTGCCCCGTATTATATTAGGGGTGGCAGTGGTGACCGTTGCCCTGAGATTAGTTCCGAATTGTTCGGAAGCATTTGTCACAAACACTGCCCAGTATCCGTTTGAAAAGCCCAGCAATCCGCACATAAAATAGAAATAGAAGACACTGAAATGATTCAGGAATAAATAAATTCCAATGAAGACACAGTTTAGAATTAAGAAAAGTAAAACAATTTTTTTTCTTGATTTGGAAAGCTGGCTAAGGAAACCGCTTATGAGGTCGCCTGCAACAAGTCCCATGTACGCATACATAATTGATTGAGCAGGATTAATTGCTTCTTTTATTCCCTGAACTTCGGCAAACTTATCCGAAAAAGTCACCAAAACCCCTATTACGAACCAGGTAGGTATTCCTATGAGAATACATTTGGCAAATTTAAAAAATCTGTCTTTGTCTGTAAACAAAAGAAGAAAATTCCCTTTGGAAACCTGTAAAGTTTTGATATTCTGATACATTCCGGATTCATAAACACTTATCCTTAATATCAGAAGAACTAATCCCATGGCTCCGCCTACAAAATATGCAGTTCTCCATTCAAATTTATTTGCAACAAGTGCAGCAACTACTGCCCCAAATAGTCCGACGGATGCAACTATCGTTGTCCCCCAGCCACGGGTTTCTTTTGACATTAATTCGCTGACAAGTGTAATGCCTGCACCGAGCTCGCCCGCAAGTCCGACTCCTGCAATGAATCTAAGCATCGAATAAGTCGAAATATCCTGAACAAATCCGTTTGCTATATTTGCCGCCGAGTATAGGAATATAGAACCGAATAAAACCGATATTCTTCCTTTCTTGTCACCTAATATTCCCCACAAAATTCCGCCGATTAACATTCCTGCCATCTGCCAGTTAAGAAGATTTACTCCTATAGAAAGTTGAGCGTCCGCAGAAACGCCCAGTGATGCTAAGGAAGGCTTTCTGACTATTGCAAATAAAAGCAGATCATAAACATCCACGAAATATCCCAATGATGCTATTATTACAATTGCAGCAACGTTCTTCTTTTCACCCTGCATAAAAATTTTACAAAGTTAAAGAAATTGAATTTAATTTATTATGCTTTTAAAAGTGATGGTACATCTTTTATATGCTTTTATATCAACAAATTTATTTTGTACAGAGGTGAATAAACTTAAATATCCACATATTAATTTAACTTTAAATTTTTCTTTTATTCTAATAACTTGAATAAAAATACTAATACCTGAAAATGGCTGATATGATAAAAAGTTTTGCCGAAGATTTAAGATCCGTCAGAGAAGAAAAAAATATTACCTTAAAAACTATCTCTCACCAGACCCGGCTCAATGTAACTATTCTCGAAAACCTTGAGAGCGGTGATTTTACGTTTCAACCCCAACCTTATATACGGGCTTTCCTGAAACAATATATAGCCAGCCTTGGACTCGATGTTGATGAGACATTATTTGATTATGATCTTGCAAGAAGCAATAAGTATAAATCCAAAAGAATGAATATACAGCCTCCGGAAGAAATTATTAAAAAAAATAGTACAGTCGAGACTGTGGAGAATGAAATAAAGAATTCAGCAAAGCATCCTGAAGTTACAGAGCCTCCAAAGACTATTAGTGAAGAAAAAAAAGAGTCACAGACATTAGTTGAAAAAATTCAAGATTTTTCCAAGTCCACTGCAACAAAGCCAGTTTCCGAAAAACCCACTCTGGTTACAACCTCCCAAAATCCTTCCGGAGTAAAGAAATCTGAATATTCCGCGCCTGTTCGTAGGAGAAATTATATTGCATCGGTAATGAATTCACCCGTTGCCAGAAATATTGTGTTTATATTGTTCATTGTACTTGTTTTATTGGGAATATACTCCATTATAAATATTCTATTTCTAGAAGGTAATAAGGATAAGCCGGAGATAATCAGGCAAAACTTTGACGAAGTTGTGAAAGAACAGGAAAAGAAAATTTTTGGGAAAAGAACTCCCGAAGAAATTCAGGACTCTATAAGAAAAGCAGAGAATCAACTTGCTTCATCAAAAGATTCTATCACGCTCAAAATAACTGCTCTCAATAAAGGCGTCCTGTTCCTTGTCATAGATTCCATAAATTATAATAAGCCCGCTAAAATTGAATTTGAAAAAAATCAATTTGGTGTGTTTAAAGCTAAGAAGTTTTTTAACATATCTTCTGCCAATACCGAAACTTTTAAAGCAACTATAAACGATATTCCCGTTAAGTTTGATAAAAGTTCGGTAAGCAAAGTTAAAATAAATAAAAACGGTATAGTAAAACAGAATTAAAATCTTTCCTTAACATCCAATGATTCCACCTGATGTAGTAAAAAAAGCACGGGTATTAAAAAACAAAATTATCGATGCTGATTATAAGTATTATGTTTTAGCAGATCCGGACTTGGACGACTATAAATACGATATGATGATAAAAGAGCTTGGTGAAATTGAAAAAAGCTTTCCCGGACTTCTTACCGCCGATTCTCCCACACAGAGAGTCTCAGGCGAACCTACCAGAATATTTAAAACAGTAATACATAAATTTCCAATGCTTTCTTTGTCAAACTCATACAGCTTTGATGAGCTTGTGGAATTTGATAAAAGAATAAAGAATATTTTAGAAAATCAAAAATACGAATATGTATGCGAAATGAAATTTGACGGAATTGCTATCTCGCTTGTCTACAAAGATTCGAAATTATTTACGGGAGCAACACGGGGCGACGGTTTCAAAGGTGATGATGTTACACAAAATATTAAAACTATACGGTCCATTCCTCTGTCTGTTCCAAATGGCAGGGTTAAGAATTTTGAAGTTAGGGGAGAAATATT
>JBBSDT010000122.1:0-8728 GCA_038240405.1 Ignavibacteria bacterium | reverse complement strand
GAAGGTTGATACCAACCTGGTTTTTAATACGGCAGATGAAGAGGTTGTTATAAATTTTATAATAACCGAAAATTCGAGATATCAGTATTATGAAGTGAAATATACTGGACTTGACAGTGTAGTAGAGAATGTTAAAAAAAAGATTTTCAATCCTTCAATACAGTTGATAACAAGCGGAGGTTTTTATTCTAAAGATACATTAACGCTGGAGGTCAACCGGGTTTTAAATATTCTTTTTAATAATGGATATGCAACGGCTTCGTCTGAAAGTCCTGAAATCTTAAGATATGAAACCAACATTGACAGGCTAAAAAATAAGGTAAACATAACATTTGGTTTTTTCCCTAAAGAAAGATATGTATTCGGCAGCACAAAAGTTGTTATTAAAAGTGAGAAGTATAACATAGGCAAGGAAGCCATTCTAAGGGAATTAACTTATTCGGAAAATAAAATTTACAATAAATCAGAAATCGTCAACAGCGAACTTAATCTGGCCAAAATTTCCATACTCGATAATCCCAGAATAACCATAGACAGGATTGATGCTGAAAACAAAAAAATTTATCTTGTCATAGATGCTGTAATTGGAAATAAATATAACCTGACACCTGAAATATTCGGCTACTACTTTCAAAATGTATTTTATATTGGTCCAGGACTTTCATTTTCTGATAAATATTTTTTTGGCGGCGGAAGAGTGTTAACCACTAAAGCCCGTTTTTATTTTCATTCCGTTAACGATAACAGGCTTGAATTTACCAACTCAATTTATCAGCCATTTTTGTTTAACAACAGAAACATCTCAGGCAACTGGAATATCGGAGCAGTATACCGGCTTGATGAACTGGTTAATGTAACACAAATTAAGAATTCATTCGGCATTGGGTATGATCTGCCGAATTACACTTATATAAACAGGTTATCTTCTAACTGGGACGTAGAGAATACCAGAGTTACTTTGAAAGAGGATCTTATTGTTCCAGACACCTCATTTTCAAAATTCGATTTAAACTATTTTACATCTACTATAGGATTTACCGCAATTCATAATTCCATAAATAATCTTCAATTTCCTTTTAAAGGTTATTACCAATCCTACAATCTTGAGGAAAGCGGTTTACTTGGAAATTTAGTAAGAAAATTTTTTAATACTACTACTTTAAGTTATTTTAAATTCACAAATTTTAATTCAACATATTATAATATAAGCAAAAGGGAAGTAAACGTATCATCTGTGCTGGCAGCTAAGATTTCCACCGGTCTAATTATTGAATATGGTGATAATAATTTTACATTTCAGGGAAATGTCCTGAGCTTTGACCGTGTGCCTACCGATACAAGATTTGTGTGCGGGGGGAGTTCAAGTATTCGGGGATGGGGAGCGAAGCAGCTTGGAATAGTTGAAGATAAGAAAGTAGGAGGCAACTTTATAATTGAAAATACTATTGAACACCGTCTGAGACCATTTTTGAAAGCGCAAAATTCTCTTATCAGGGATTTAGGATTTGCAACGTTTATAGATTGGGGGAATGTGTGGTCTGAAATTGGAAAATTTAAGTTGAATGAAATTGCCGTTGCAGCCGGCGGCGGTATCAGATACTATACTGTAGTTGGCGCTATCCGCTTTGATGTGGGATTTAAAATATATGATCCTCAGCCGGGACCTGTAGGAGGCTCAACCTGGCTTTTTGGTAAAGGAGCTCATTTCAGCGATAAGTACAATTTACAATTTGGAATAGGAAATACATTTTAATTTATTATGTGGGCAAACGTTATTGGACAGGAGAAAGCAAAAGATCTCCTTAAAAATATTTATGCATGCGGAAAGATTTCACATGCCTACATTTTTTACGGGAATGAGGGTGTTGGAAAGGATGCAGCTGCTATCGAGTTTGCAAAGCTTCTGAATTGTGATTTCCCGGTTGACGGCAGTGAAGCCTGCGATAATTGTAAAAGTTGCCGAGAAATAAATTCTCTTAAATCCCAACTGTTCAAATATATTATTGCATTGCCTTCAGGCAAAAATGAATCAGATGAGGACACCGGTCCTTTAGAGAAATTAGATAAAGAAGACTTTCTGAATTATCTTAGTGAAATCGAATTAAAGGCGGAGAATAAATATCATAAAATTTCACTACCCAAGGCTAATGATATTCGTATTTCAAGCATCAGGCAAATTAAAAGGGAAATCTATCTTACCGGAAAATCCGGAAAGAAAAAGATTTTTATAATTTCTGTCTGTGATATGATGAATATACAGAGTTCTAATTCACTTCTAAAAATTCTGGAAGAACCACCCAAAGATTCCGTACTGATTCTGACAACATCTAAAATAAATTCCCTTTTACCCACTATCATCGGAAGGTGTCAAAAGATAAAATTTAATAATATTGACAGGGAAAACATCAGGAAATACATCAGAGAAAGAAACCATAATATTACGGAAAGCGATGCCGAATTTTTTGCAGAGCTTTCTGATGGTAGCATTACAAAATGCAACGAAATTATGGATAAGAGTTACTTCGAGCTGAGGGATAAGATTCTGGATATTCTGACATCGGTGTTAACGGATCAGCATCTCAAATTGTGCAATGATATAGACTTTATCATCGGGAAAAAAGATAAGGAAAGAGTGAGGCAGTTTTTGGCGCTTCTTGCAGTCTGGTTCAGGGATATTATTAACACTGCCGCAGGTAATCCCGGATTGATAGTGAATAAAGATAAATTAGAACGAATTACCAAATTTGTATCAAACTTTCAGTCACAGGATTATAAAATCATTACTTTAATAGAGGAAGCTATTCTGGATATTGAGAAAAATATTTTTCTTGATTTACTGCTTCATAACCTTTCAAATAAAATCAAATCTTTAATAACAAAAAGAGCTTAGTAATTTAAGAAAATATTTTCAACATTCCACCCGCCCTTCACTGCTATATCTTTGGTATAGATAATAAATTTTTCAGAAGGCTTGAATGGAAAGTAGTTCCCTTTGTCAAATCTTCCGTTATCATTTTCGTCAATAAAGGAAAATAAGGTATAATTTCCTTCAAGTACCTGTTCAAATCTGAACTCTGCCGTGTCTGATATTTTTGCAGAGTAGTTAATAAATCTGTTTTCTTTACTGTAAAGTCTTACTGAAACTGGAGAATTTAAAGTTCCTTTTGAAAATACTTTTCCCGATACTTTTCCAAAGTTATTCCTGCCTGCTGTGCTGAACCGGATACTATAGTTACTGTATTTTTGAAGACCGGTAAGGCGGATATTAATTTTGAATGACGAGGCAAGTGCAAGTTTTTCAGTGGGAAAAATTTCTGCAAGAGAATCATTGATCCAGTTAAATACCAGGCGATATGATTTATTTACCGCTGTATCTGTCAAAGAGAAATTGTTTACAATATCTGCCTTAGACAATGTATTGCGGCGGAAATAAAAATAAAATTTGTAATCCGGAGGAATATTACTTTGATTGTCTGAAATGTTAGAGTACACATAATTTACAGAATCTGGTTTTAGCTGTGAAAGAAAGTCCTTATCATAAATTAAATCAGGATCTTTTAATAAAAAATTAACTTCTTCGATCCTGTTACTGTCTGAATTTATTTTAATATCATTCCGGAGAACGGCAATTTTATCCAAGTTTTTGTCGAATAAGTTACTTCTGTCTTCGTCAGTAATAGCAAAGATCCTGTAGTCACCTTCCGGCAAATTTGTAAGCTTATACATACCGTCAGATGTTATTTGAATTATATAATCCGGTAATTTCACTGCAGGATCTAAACTGTTCTCCGGTACTCCATTTGTAAGGAAAGCTAATATTTTTACACGGTCGGTATTATCCGCATAAACCTTCCCCGAAATGCTCCCCTTATCAATTTTCTCACCTGTAGAGAATGCAAGATTGAGCGGGGCAGTAATATTATTTCCGCCTCTTAAGTCTTTTAAATCTTTCCCGATAACCACGACATAAGTTTTATTTCTGTCCAGCGGTTTTGAAAATTCAACTTCAACGCCCTTCCCGCTCCAGTTAAAAGTCGTTTCACCTTTTGGCTTGGGAGAAATAAAAAACGATTCTTCAAAGCTTCTTCGGTCTACATATTCGTCAAACTGAAATCTTATTTTACTATCCTTAAAATTAACCGTATTAGGAACGGGATATATCGATATAATTTTTGGAGGAATTTTATCATCCATCCCGCCGGACGGAGGAAGCTGGTTGGCGCAGGAAAAAATAAAAATTGTATTTATTACGATCAGGTAAAGAGCGTATTTGTATTTCCAAATCAATAAGTTATTCCTTCCGGGACGTAAGGCTGGAATTTAATTTTAACGTTTGTTCCCCTTTCTGTGATACTTTCAAAAGAGATTTCCGCTTTCATGTCATCGAGTGTTTTCTTAGTAATGGCAAGACCTAATCCCATTCCTTTTGATTTTGTTGAAAAGTTAGGTTCGAATAAATCATTCATGATTGAACTTTCTATTCCGCTTCCGGAGTCCGTAACTTCGGCATATATATAATTCTTATCTGAATATGTCTTCAGCTCGATAGTTCCTTTTTCTTCTATTGCCTGAATGGAGTTTTTAACCAAGTTCTGGAACACCCTGTTCAATTCCTGTTTATCCGCCAAGATATTACTTATATTTTTATCAAAAGCAGTTATAAAAGTAATATCAGGAGCACGTTCATAAAGCATAACTACTTCCCCGATTACTTCGTTTAAATTCACCTCTTCGTAATTCCTGCCGGACAGCTTTGCAAAACTCGAAAACTCTGTTGCAATCCGGTTGAGCTTATCAATTTCATTTATAATAATGTTTTTTGTTTTTTTCAGGACATCCGAAAAATTATTTTTGTTGCCGTTATTATAAACTTCATCAAGATGCTGGATAGAAAGCTTCATAGGGGTAAGAGGGTTTTTGATTTCATGGGCAACCCGTCTTGCGATATCCCTCCATGCTGCTTCCCGTTCAGCCTTTTTCAATTTATCTTTGGAGCTTTCGAGTTCCTTAGTCATTTTGTTGAATGATTCCACAAGGTTTCCTATCTCATCATTACTCTTTATTTTTAATTCGACACCGCTGTCACCTCTTGAAATTCTTTCTGTTGCGTTCTGTAATTTCAGAATGGGCTTGGAAATCCGGTCTGTCAAAAAAGTTACAAAGACAAGGAGGATAATTATAACAATAAAATAGATTCCGAAAATAAAAGTAAGGATTTCCGTAAGCTCGTCATTAATTTCATTTTGTTTATAGACTGTCTGTGAGGACATCAAACCTATTATATTATTTTTCGGATCGAAAAAAGGTTTGTATCCTACAATAAAAGAGTAGACGCCAATTTCCTCTGTCTTTGAAAAAAAGTCCTTTCTCAGGTATACTATATTGTAATATGCATCCGCATCCACTCTTGTGTCCAGCAGATCGGCCTTATACAACTCTTCGTTAGTTGTTGATACCAGCTTTGATTTTAAGTATAAATTAAAATTCTTATCAGTCTGATTAAGAGACTTTGCCAATAATTGTGTTTGTTCCTTGGTAAGACTGTCTAAATTCTTTAAACTCAGCTGGTTAGTTTTCAGGCTTTGGGAAACCAGATTTAAATCCGATATTATTTCGTTTTGAAAATTAGAATCATATTTATTTTTTATAAAGCTTCTTGTATAAATTGCAAGCAGAACGATAGGAATCACAGAAACAATAAAGAAGGAGGCAAAGAGCTTTTCGCGAAAATTTAACCTGAATCTTTTTAACTTAAGAAGAAATATAAATGAAATTATAGCAAGTATAAAAAGGTAAACGAATACAACAAATAATATAAACTTTAAATAAAAAAAAGTTGTAAGCTTAAAATCGTTTCTTCTCAGGCTTATTGAAAATATTTTTTCACTATCCGTCTTCTTTTCTAACGGGGCAAGAATATAAAAAGTCCTGTATCTTTCATTATTAATAATTTCATAGCGCCAGTCGAATTTATCGCCTCGAAATTTAATTGCCTCCCTGAACGCATCAAGTGATAATGTATTTGCTTTTGAAAGATCCTGATTCGTCGAGCTTACGATCTCACCTCTTGCATATTCGGTTATTATAGGAGTGGAGATCAATTTATCAAAAAGGTTATCTTTGGAATAATTCTTGAAGATTTGCATCGAAGACTGAACAAGAAAATTTTTTGTTTCATACTGGACTGTTACAAGCAGGTATCCGAGGTTAGTGTGAAAAGCAGTATTCCTCAAGCCAATTTTTTCAATCGGGACAAGACCTAAATAATATTTATCCGCTTCATTTTTTAGAATTATTAAATTATCAGTAATATATTGATTATTTGCATCGCCGGTATTGCTTTCAAAGGAAGCTTCGTCTTCTGTGCCATAGTCATTATCCGTTGAATCCAGTATTGCTGAAGTGTCGACTATGGTTTTAATGTCATGTTTTTTCTTGAAAAAATTTGTGTTAGCATATTTTATTATGGAATCGGAATTAAGGCTTTGTGAATTAAAAATAAAATCACTCAATATCTTCTTATTAGTATCTAAAATGATCACAGCAGTATTAAAATTTTCCTCGCTGAATTTACTGTCGGACCATACGGAAAATGCAAGTTCGGGAAGCTTATTCTTGTTTTTTAAAGTGTTTTCTAATTTTGTATTTTCTGAAATAGTTGAAAGCTCTGTCATTAATAAGAACTTTATCCGGTCATCATCGCTTTCCGTAATTTTCCTTCCGATAAGCTCTACAAAATGTGTTTCCTGTGAAGTGATTTTCTCAAGAAGAATTCCCGGAATAGTGGCAATGCAAAAAAGAACTATAATTGAAAAGTTTTTCACGGAAAATATACTATAATGATGGCTTAGTAATATTTTCCTGACCAGATAAAAACCAAATGAAAAGCTAAATACGATAATTAATGTTCTGTAAAAATAATCAATCCTGAAGTCTTCGATTATAAGCGATATAAACTGGCTAAAAAGTAAAAGAGACAATAATAAAATGAGAAAAGAATATTTTTTTAGGAATTTAATTTTTAAAATTTCAAATGCACCGTTTTTCATAATTACAATTATTATGGACAGAAGCATTGTAAATAATGAGAAAGATAAAATTAAAATTATCAGCTGGATTATGAACAGTTCCGGGTTAGGAATAATGCTTGTCTTATCAAAGAATTTCAGATTGGAATCGAAAACAATGCTTTGAATTACCGAACCAAAGATATAAATTAAAGTGAAGAAAATTAATATAAGAACAAAATTTACTAAATGCATTTGGAATGTATGCCTCTTATTCAAAGTCCTGCGCTGTTTTGATTTCTTAGCAACAAGACTGATTCCATAAATTGAGAGTATCATTACAAAGACGGAAGTAATAAGGAATTCTCCTATGGACTTCGCAGGGCCGAATCCCCAGCTGGAAGCGTAAAATCCAGGTGAAAATATATCGGTCCCAATGTTTTTCGATGGGAAAAAAAATTCCAGCCAGATATACCTGATAGCCGTAAGAAGAAGCGCAAAGAAAATGAATTTCAGGAGTGATGAATCAGATTTTGCAAATAGTTTGAGAAATACGGGAATGAGTATTATTGTAATTCCAAAGATCAGGATAGAATTGATTCGTTTGGCAAGAATATCGACATCCTGCACATGAACTGTCTCACTATATTTTGGAAACAATAATATACCTATCGTATTCCGGTCAATTCCCATCAGATTTATTTTCACATTCTCCTTCAGGCTTGAAGAATCGTAATCAATCGAATTTGATATGGAGTTTGCAGGAAAAATTTCAGGAGTGACCTGTATTATTTTATTAATATCATTTAACAATCCTGTATTACGGAAAAATTTATTATTTATCTGATATTTAATATCTATAAGCCTGGCTGTCAACAGGACACCTGTTGCCTGAGTATTGTCTTTGGGTTCATATACCGGTGAATAAATTATTAAATAAGTATAAAAACCGATTTCTTTTATCAGGGAAAATTTTTTTCCGTTAAGACATCTTTGAAGGGAAAAAATATCGGAGTCTAACCTCCTTCCCTTAAATGCAAGTAACTCAAGTCTTGTATTATAAATCTCTACCTGATAATCGTTATCAAGATTTTCCTTTAATATTTCTTCGAACAGCTTTTTTGAATCACTTTTCTGAACTTGTTTTATTACATCCGGATTTGTTGATATCTTAGTGGAAAGGTTATCTAAAGAGGACTGGTAGTCGTTAAACAGATTTTCTATTATACCTGTTTGTTCTGAAGTTTTTTCTTTCGAAATGTCATCCCAGTTTTGGGAAATATTTGATTTTATATATTCGGAAAAAAGATTTATTACTATTATCCAAATTAAAATCAAGCAGGCGATTAAAACTAATGTTTTTAATCGCCTGGTGAAAAATTTATTGTTATTCTTATTTAATGATGACTTATTATCCAAAGCATTTGATAAAATCTATTTCTTGGGGTAAGCATTATTATCCCGGTATATTCAGTTTATTTCAATTTGATCAATGTACCATCGGTTATTAAAGTATTTCAAAGAAATTGCCACATTCAAATCTCTTTTTCCTGCACCTATCATGTAAGTGTAAACTCCGTTTACAAATGCATACGAATTGTACCTGCTCGCCTGGATATACCTGAAACCGTCAACTGTAAAGTAGTCCATAAAGTCCAGAAGTATCTGCTCGGCCTGGCTTGAACTGTAATATCCCTTGTCGTGGCTTATTACATTGAGAT
>JBBSDT010000121.1:0-8756 GCA_038240405.1 Ignavibacteria bacterium | reverse complement strand
CCTTGCGCCCTTTATTTTTATGAACCTGGTTTCCTTATTTATCTTTTTCCTCTCTTTAGGACAATTGATTTTCATTTTTCCGCTAAGGAATTTTCCTGTTAATGATTTCGAATCTTTTAAAATGGAATCGTAAGTTCCCTGAAAAATAATTTCACCGCCTTTTTCTCCCGCGAAAGGTCCCATGTCAACTATTTCGTCAGCTTCTTTCATCATATCGCTGTCATGCTCCACCACCAGAACAGTATTGCCAAGGTCACGAAGAGATTTCATGATATTGATTAATTTATAATTATCCCTTGGATGCAATCCAACCGATGGCTCGTCGAGTACGTAGATAGAACCTACAAGAGAAGAGCCGAGAGATGTGGACAAATTTATTCTTTGTGATTCGCCTCCGGAAAGAGAATTTGAAAGTCTGTCCAGTGAAAGGTATGCCAGCCCGACATCATTAAGATATTTCAACCTGGAAACTATTTCTTCAAGGATTCTTTCTGAAACTTTTCTTTCATAATCTGTCAGTTCAATATTAAGAAAAAAATTATATGCTTCATTAATTTTCATCCTTACAATTTCAAAAATGCTTTTCCTGTTCACCTTTATATACATAGCTTCTTTTCGCAATCTTGAACCATTGCACTCGCTGCATATGGTAAAAGCCCTGTACCGGTTCAGCAATACCCTGTAATGTAACTTGTATGCTGCTTCTTTTTCAATCCGTTTAAAAAACTTATGAACACCTATATAATTTTTCCCGCCTCTATAAACGAATTCTTTTTGTTTTTCCGAAAGCTTATTGAATGGCATATGTACATCCACATCATAATCGTCCGCTTCGTTGATTAAATCGGTAAGATGGCTCGAATGTTTGGGAGTGGAAAATACATTTATGGCTCCGTTGAATATAGATTTTCTTTTATCGGAAATAACCAGGTCCAGGTCTATGTCCATTGTCTTGCTAAAGCCCTGGCATTTAATACAAGCGCCGAAAGGATTATTAAAGGAAAATAACCGCGGTTCAGGCTCTTCAAATCTGATACCATCACTTTCAAGATATCTGTTGTAGCTGTAATCCGTAAACTTTTTATCCCCAATTACACGGACAATAACATAACCTTCACTTTCCCTGTAAGCGAGCTCTATCGAATCGTTCAGCCTCGTGACAGATTCTATATCCTCCGGATCTAAAGAGAATCTGTCTATCAGAACAGTTATGGAATAAATTGATTTTCCATTTATTCTTTCTGTGCCGGCCAGTTTTTTTATTAATTCATCTGTTTCAATCTCATTCAGGTCAATAATGTCCTCTCTTAATATTAACCGGAAAAATCCTTTTGACATAAGGTCTCTGATTACAAGTCTCAGATCTTTTTCGTTTTTAATATCAAGATTGACTAAAACATACAATTTGATTGGTTCTTTGGTATATAGGTTCCGGATTTCATCTATAATACTCTCGGGAGAATCCTTTCTTACGAGCTTCCCGCTTAATGGAGAATAGGTTCTTCCGATCCTTGCAAACAGCAATCTCAGATAATCATAAATCTCCGTTGTGGTTCCTACTGTTGATCGGGGATTTTTTATCTGTGTTTTTTGCTCGATTGCCATCGAGGGCGCAAGCCCTGCCATAAAGTCCACATCAGGTTTGTTAATTCTTTCCAGGAATTGTCTCGCGTAGGATGAGAGGCTTTCAACATATCGTCTCTGTCCCTCTGCATAAATAGTATCAAAAACAAGTGATGATTTTCCGGAGCCGCTTACCCCGGTAAAAACAACCAGCTTGTTTTTCTTAACATTGATATTAATATTTTTTAGATTATGGACCCTGGCGCCTTTTATAATAATAAATTTTCTTGGATCTGACTGATCCTGTTTTTCGTTACGAGTAGTAGTTTTTCTCTTTGCCAAGCTGTAATTGTTAAAACTTTTAATTTAAAACTTTATAGCTTTAGAAACAGTTCAATTTGCTGGGTACCAAATGATTTTTTTGAGAATAGTTTCCGGCATGTCATTCCCTCGAAAGCGGGAATCCATGAAATCATGACTTATTCATTTTATTACCACGCGCTTTAGCGTGTGGGTAGCACAAGAAGCGTCCGGCTTAAGCCGAAAATAAGAATTGTTTTGAGCTATTATGAAACAGAGAATTATAAAAGCATTTGGCTAAAGCCAATTATTTCTACAATTACCATCCACGACCTGAAGGTATTAGCAATTAGTTTAAAGACAATTAAAAAAAAGATTTATATTTACAAAATTAATTAGTGTATTACATTAAACTAATTTCTTCACTAATTTTAAATAAAGTATAACTATGGTTAAGATTCTATTTATCTTTTTTATTGTCCTTATGGCTTTTAATCTTTACTCCCAGGAACTTTATATAGTCTCCCACCCGGCGGCTAACCTTTCAAAAAACAGGATCGAATTCCGAAATAATATCATCAGCTATGATAATTTCCGGTATTATCACAACTCGTTTGCATTAAATTACGGACTGCTGGGAAATCTTTCTATATATAATGATGTTTTTTACACTCTTGACAAAGGTTATAAGTTTTTTGGGAACTATGAATTTGCTGCCCGGTACAGATTCCTCGATAAAGACAAGAAAAATTATCATATACGTTCTGCGATCCAATCCGGAATTGTTATTCCTGTAAATGCTACTCCAATCGTAAGCGGTGCCGTGGATTATGAACTTCATCCGGGACACAGGGTAAGATTTTATAATTTTGTAAATGACATCACAGTTCCATCAGTGGACTTTCATACTACTGACAATTACACTATTAAGAATGACATTATAGTTACTAACCTGATTAAAAGATTTTCCGTCACAGGTGAAATGGGTTTTAATATTAATGTTCCCAAAAGTGATTTCAAATTTGGAAATTATTTTGACTGGTCGCTATCGATGGGATATTTATTGCTGCCAAGGGAGTATAAGAGTTACAACGATGTAAACATCAATCTCTATATGGAGAATAAAGCATATTATTTCCTTAAGAATAAATTTCTCGGAAATGAAATTACAAATTCCGGGGGCTTCCGGGTCGATACTTATCTTGGTGTGCAAAGTATTTTCTATTCTTCAATCATGCTGGAGCTTTCTTATAAGATTCCGGTTCATTCCAATGAATTTGCTGAAACTAATATTGGCAAACGCGCATCTGCACTCCTCTTCAGTATAAGATATTTATTTTTCTTATAAATTTTTTGTGAAATATGTTTTATAAATTAAATCATATTTTATTTGTTTTAATTCTTCTTTCCCTTTCTTTCCGGTATGTCTTTGCTCAGGTTATTGAAAAACCTATTTATGAACTGGAACAGGATTCACATGCCAAATATTTTGAAAATATTAATAGCAATTACCGGAGTGATACAACAATCGACGTTAATTATTACAGGCTTTATCTTCAAATAACCTCTACTCCCGATTTTTTAACAGGTGAAGTCTCAATTAATTCAGTAAGCCTTATTAATAATCTTAACACAATTTTTTATGATTTGAGTAATAATCTTATGGTTGATTCTATTCTTAATGATGCTGACCTGATTCCATTCACACATTCCCAGAATAAAATATTCATCTCACTGAATAGTATTTATAATACCGGTCAGACAGTTCGTGTGAAAATCTACTATCACGGTGTCCCTGTGCCTACAGGTTATGGCAGCTTTATTTTTGGTTCTCATAACGGTGTGCCCGCTATCTGGACCTTGAGTGAGCCGTTTGGATCAAGCGACTGGTATCCGTGTAAGAATGTTCCGTCAGATAAAGCAGATTCTTCGGATATGTGGATCAGGTGTTCGGACGCTTTGACTGCCGTGTCCAATGGAGTACTCAATAAAATCCAAAATAACGGCGACGGCACTTCAACCTATAAATGGCATAACTCATATCCGATTGCAAACTACCTGATATCACTTGCCATCTCCAATTATTCTCAATATAATTTTTACTTCAGGTATTCACAGACGGACTCAATGCCTGTCGTGAATTATATTTATCCTGAAGATCTTGATGCGGTAAAACCCGAGCTTGATAAAACAAAGCAGATGCTTGAATTATTTTCACATAAATATGGACTGTATCCTTTTATCATTGAGAAATACGGGCATGCTGAATTCGGAAGAATTGCCGGTATGGAACATCAGACAATTTCTTCAATGGGAGTTTTCAATGATAATATCATAGCGCATGAACTTACTCATCAATGGTTCGGTGATAAAATTACTTGCAGGAATTGGGAAAACATCTGGCTTAACGAAGGATTCGCGACGTATGGCGAAGCTCTATACAACGAGTTTGCAAATGGTGAAAACTCTTACAAAGATTTCATAAAATTCAAGATGGCTGATGCAAAAACTGCAGTTGGAACAGTTTACGTTCAGGATGTCAGCTCTATCAGTCAGATCTTCAGCGGTAACAGAAGCTATGCAAAGGGCAGTATCATCCTGCATATGCTGAGAGGCATTACAGGAGACTCCGCATATTTTAACATTATCCGGGCATATGCATCTGATACTTCAGTAACTTATAAAACAGCTGTAACAGAAAATTTTCAAAACAATGCGGAGCGGGTTTTTGGAGCAAGTTTAAATTATTTTTTTCAGGAATGGATTTTCGGAGAGAATTATCCGAAGTATAATGTTAGTTGGACGACTCAGGATATTGGCAATGGACAGTACAAAGCTTCAATAAATATTTTGCAGGATTTGAATTCAAACCCACCTTTTTTTACAATGCCTTTGCAGATAAAAATCTTTAGTCAGGGAAGAGATACTCTCTTTGATGTTTTCAACAATTTACAGGAGCAGGCTTTTGATTTTATCGTTAACGGCAAACCTGTAACTTTCAAAATTGATCCTGACGATTTGGTGCTCAAAGATGTTCGCGGAGAAGATATCGTGCCGGTGAGCTTTATATTACAGCAAAATTATCCGAACCCGTTTAATCCAAAGACTACAATAAGCTACCAGCTTGGAAAACCTGCACACGTTAATATTTCCGTTTATGATGTTCTGGGAAACCTTGTTGCCGTTTTGAAAAATGAAAAACAAAGAGAGGGTAATTATACAGTAGATTTTATTACTGACCGTTTATCTTCCGGGATATACTTCTATAAGCTTGTGGCGAACGATTTTGAAAATATTAATATGCAGTATGAAGACGTTAAGAAAATGATTCTGGTCAAATAATTATAAATTAAAAATTTTAGAATACAAATTTTAGATATTGAAATATCTAATCCGAAGAGTGATTATAGAAAGGATTCGATAAAATATCTAATCCCGAACGGATGACACTATTATACGTTCAGGAAGATAAGAATAGGATGTCAAATTAAAAAAAATAATACCACTTCTTCGGGATTATAATTTACAATATCTATTTTGCAATTCGCGTCGTCCTCGCTGAGTCTCCCTCACTCTTACATTTGAAGTTTATATCGTATGAAAGAGGGGACTCAGCGAGAATTTAGATACCCACATGAATTTGTAGAAATCAAATTGACAATTGATAATTTAATTATAAGGAGATTCAGCGATCAAAATATCTAATCCCGAACGGATGAAATTTTACTCATTTCTAATTTCCATTTTACAATCTAACATTAATGCCATTGTAATTGTTTGTAACCATTATGTAAAAGAATAAATAATCTATACTATATAAAACACATTACATTTATATTTAAACACATTAATATAATAATTAAAACGAGAATCCTATAACATGTCAAATTTTCAATTAGAAAGTTCAAAGAAATTTTTAAAATTCTTATTTTTTCTGCTAATATCATTTTACACAATCAACATTTACCCACAAGACAATAATTCAACTACAGGCAATGGAAAGCTATCAGGTATCGTCATAGATAAAGATACAAGAACTCCGCTTGAAGGGGTTGTGTTAACTTTGAAAAGTTTGAAAGACTCAACTGCAAAAACCGGCGCAACAACAGATAGTAAAGGATTGTTTCTTATTGAGTCGCCGTATGGGGAATTTAAATTGACATTGGAATATATCGGGTACAATCCCGCTTTTATCAACCACATTCTGCTTTCATCTAACAAACCTGAAATAAAACTAGACACATTAAAACTTTCCTCAGGTCTGACTACCACAGAAGAAATAAAGGTTGAGGATGAAAGAAGCACTATTCAGTTTCTTCCGGGGAAAAAGATTTTTGATGTTGGGAAAGATGAAACAAATAAGAACGGATCGGCTATCGATGTCTTGAAAAATGTTCCGTCTGTAACTGTTGATATTGATGAGAATATTTCCTTAAGAGGAAGCAGCGGTGTGAAGATATTAATTGACGGAAGACCGTCCGGGCTGAATACAAGTTCAAGGACCACAATCCTCGAGCAAATTCCGGCAAACTCCATTGACAGGATAGAACTTGTAACAAATCCGGATGCAAAATATGATGCGGAAGGTACTTCAGGAATAATAAATATAGTACTGAAAAAAAATACTGATTTTGGGATGAACGGGCAGGTTACATTAGGTGCAGGTACGGGAGATAAATACAGCAGCGGGCTGAATTTAAATTCCAAGAACAGCAAAATGAATATCTTTGGTAATTACAATTACCGTTTATTCGACAATCCTATTACAGGATCAATTAATAGAGTTAATTTTATTGATAATACAACTCTTTTTCAAACTACAAATGCCATGAGAAGAATGAATAATCATTCTGTAAAAGGCGGCATAGATTATTTTCCCGGTGTAAATTCCACATTGGGCTTTTCGGTCGGATATAATGATCGTGACCGGAAGAGAGGAAGCTCACAGTTAACTACCCAATATGATTTATTGAATAATCTTATTTACAATATAGAAAATAAATCTGAAGAAGATGAACTGGGAAAGTCCCTGGATCTCGATCTTACTTATGTGAAGAAGTTTAAAACACCGAAACAGGAACTTAGTTTAGAGTTGGGTTATAGCAGAGATTCGGAAGATAATAATCAGCTGTCGAAAACTTATGATTATATTAACCCGGTCGTAAACATTCCGGTAATTAATGATTTAGCGAATAGTGTTAATAACGACGTCGAGTTATCTGTGGACTATGCACAGCCTTTTAAGGATAAATCTCAGCTTGATTTCGGATATAAAGGAACTCTCAGAAAAAATGATAATCACTCCATATATCAGAATTTTGATTACACAACTAATTCTTTTGTTGAAAATACTCTTTCATCAAACCAATTTAATTACAAAGAATTCATCAATGCTGTGTACGGGACTTATTCCGGTTCAATAAAAAATTTCTCTTATTCCCTTGGATTAAGAGCCGAACAAACTAGTGCAGACGGAGACCTGGTTACCACGAATACACAATTCAAAAAAAATTATTTCAGCTTATTTCCAAGTTTCAGTCTCGCACAGAAATTTGGTCTTGAACAGGAAGCACAGCTGACTTATTCAAGAAGAATAAGCAGACCTGATTTGGAGGATCTGAATCCTTTTATTGAAAGATCCGATCCCTTAAATCTCCAGCAGGGTAATCCGTATCTTAATCCCCAGTATATAGATTCATATGAGTTAAGCTTTATAAAATATTTCGGGCAAACAGTTTTTACACCTTCCTTATTTTTCAGACAGACACATGATGAAATTACAAGGTACCGGACACTTCTCGATTCCAATGTTACACTAACATCATTCGCAAATAATTCCAGTTCAAAAACTTACGGCGCTGAACTTATTTTTAACACAAAGCTATTAAACAAAATTGATTTAAACGGAAATGTAAATTATTATAAATCTCAGGCTGATGCGTCAAATATTCAGCCAGGTTTTGTCAACTCAACTTATTCCTGGTCAGGCAGATTAAGCGCATCGTCAAAAATTGCAGACCTATTCAGTCTTCAGGCAGCTTATAATTATTCCGGGAAAAGGGCAACAGGCCAGGGAATTGTCAGTCCTTTTCAAACACTCGATGTTGCATTAAAGAAAGATTTTTTTAATCAGGCTGCAAGTCTTAGCTTAAGAGTATCGGACGTCTTTAATCAGCAAAAATTTACCGCCAATTTATCAAATATAGATTATAACGAAATATTGACCCGCAGACGGAATTCAAGAGCTGCATTTTTAACTTTCACATACAACTTTGGAAAGCAGGATAAGAAGTTTGAAAAGAAAAAGCCGAAAGAGGATACCACGCCGCCACCAGATGATTTAGGAAATTGAGTTAATGTTAAATTATAATTGTAAATGTTAAATTGTAAAGTGTAAATATTAAATTGTAAATTCTAAGTGTTAAAGAAGAATTTTATTTGTTTAGATGGTAATAGAAATGAACAATTGTTTTTTGTCATCCTGAACGAACCTAGGCATTTACAATTAAAATTTACAATTTAAAATTGAACATAATGTCACCCCCTCGGGGTTAATTTTTTCTCATCAATCATTCTATGAATAATGTCATCCCTTCGGGATTCCATCACATTTACAATTTACAATTTAACCCGACCTCGCTGAGTCTCCCTCACTTTTACTTTTGAAGTTAATTTGTATGAATTGAGGGGACTCAGCGAGAATAAATATCTCCTCGTGACCAAAAACCATTTACAATTTTACCATTTAATATTTACCCCAGTTGCCTCATAATTAAATGTTACCGTAGCAGTAGTAATCTTTTCTTTTCTTTTTTGCTACTTTTTTCTTTTCTTTTGTTAATAATGTTAGTATTGTTAATATTCTTAATTTCATTTTCATTTTATAGACAATT
>JBBSDT010000120.1:0-8764 GCA_038240405.1 Ignavibacteria bacterium | reverse complement strand
GGGATGAAGTCATTGAACGAAACAATAATGTTCTGAAACAAATCCTTGAAGAAGCATCACAAAATAAATCAGCGCCAAAAGGAAGTAATGTACAAAAGCTCGGAGATATTTATTTTACAGCAATGGATACTGTTTCAATTGAGAAGGAGGGGATCAATCCTGTAAAAGAAGATATTGCTATGATAGACGCAATTCAGAATAAGCAGGATTTTGAAAGAGTTTTTTCATATTTAAAAAGTTTTCGCAACGGCGGTTTGTTCTTTTGTTTTGCCGGACAGGATGATAAGAATAGCAGGAATGTTATCTTAAATTTATTTCAGGGCGGTCTTGGAATGCCCGACAGGGAATACTATCTGAAAGATGATGATAAATCGATAAAGCTTAAACAACAGTATTTAGAATACATGTCAAAAGTATTTGTTCTTATTGGAAATGATCACATGACTTCTGCTAATATTTCTCAAAAAATCCTTGATCTCGAAACAAGACTTGCTAAAGCATCAATGAGTAGAGTTGAAATGAGGGAAGCTGAGGCTACATATCATTTGATGTCTCTTAATGAACTTAAGTCCCTCACTCCTGATTTTTCCTGGGATGTTTTATTCAATGAACTGGGATTAAGCGATAAATCCAGGTTTGATGGCGGAATAAATGTTGCACAGCCGGAATATTTCAAAGAAGTTAACAGGATGCTCTCAGATGTTAGTATAGAAGATTGGAAAAATTATTTAAAATGGAATCTGATAAGGTGGGCTGCCGATAAGCTCGGTTCGGATTTTGTCAATGAAGATTTTAATTTCTATGATAAGATTTTAAGAGGAGTACTGCAGAATCAGCCAAGGTGGAAGCAAAGTCTGGAGCTTGTGCAGGCTGCTATGGGTGAGCCACTGGGTCAATTGTTTGTGGAAAAACATTTCACACCTGAAACGAAGGCAAAAGCAGTGGAAATGGTAAATAATATCAAGAATGAATTTGGAGAAAGATTAAAAACAAATCAATGGATGAGCGAAACAACAAAGAAGGAGGCCCTGAAGAAACTGGATAAATTCAATATCAATATCGGATATCCCGATAAATGGAAGGATTATTCCGGTTTAGTAATAGACAGAAAATCATTTTATGAAAACATGAAAAACGCAACTGTATATAATTCGAAAATGAATCTTGATAAAATTGCAAAACCGCCTGATAATAAAGAATGGGGAATGACTCCCCAGACAGTAAATGCTTCTTACCGCGAATCCAGAAATGACGTTACTTTTCCTGCCGGTATCATGCAGCCTCCCTTTTATGATCCAAATGCAGATGACGCTGTAAATTACGGTGGGATAGGCGCAGTAATCGGTCATGAAATAACTCATGGCTTTGATGACCAGGGAAGAAAATATGACGGGGAAGGAAATCTTAAAGACTGGTGGACTGAAGATGATGCCAGGAATTTTAAAGAGAGGGCTAACAAGCTTGCAAATCAGTATAGTGAATATGTTGCGGTAGATACATTTCATGTTAATGGATATCTTACGCTCGGTGAAAATATTGCAGACCTTGGCGGATTAATTACAGCCTATTATGCATTACAAAAATCCCTGGAAGGAAAAGAAAAGCCATTAATAGACGGGTTCACTCCCGAACAAAGATTCTTTTTGAGCTTCTCGCAGGTATGGAGATCCAATTACACTCCAGAAGCATTACGTCTTCAGGTTAATACTGATCCGCATGCTAACGGCAGGTTCCGTGTTCTTGGAACAATGTCTAATTTGGAAGAATTTATGAAAGCATTTAATGGTAAGCCCGGACAACCAATGGAAAGGGATGCAAATAAAAGAGTTGTAATATGGTGATGGGATAAAACTTAAGTGTATTATTTAAATTCCTCAATAAATTATTAATGAATCAGCTTTACAAATAACCTTAAGCAAATGAAATATCTTACATTATTAATTTTTCTACTCGTAGTTAATATCAATCTTTTATATTCTCAATCCGGCTGGACATTGCAAAACAGCGGCACTACTGATGCATTATTTGATTCTTATTTTTTTGATGCAAATACGGGAATTATAGTTGGCGGAACCACAGCTACCGCAGTTATATTAAGAACTACTAATTCGGGAAATAATTGGAATCCGGTTGCTACAGATACAAATATTTTATTACGGTCAATAACATTTATAAATTCTTCCACCGGGATTATAGTGGGAGGAAACGCTACATCGTCAATTATACTTCGTACAACCGACAGCGGTCTGAATTGGGCTCACATAAACATACCTGATACCTTTGCATTAAGAAGTGTTTCATTTCCCTCCACAGGAACAGGCTTAATTGGTTACTTTGTAGGTTTCAATGGTACAGCCTATAAAACATTTGACGGCGGAATTAACTGGACTCCACTGCACACCGGTTTAAATACTCAGATACTTTATGCAGTTCACTTTACCGATCCAAATACTGGCACTGCGGTAGGAGGCACGCAATCAGATACTGCAATTATTATCCGAACCACAAACGGAGGCGCTAACTGGTTTCAACAGAATCCCAATACTACCCGTCTTTTAAGAAGCGTATATTTTTTGAATAACTCAACAGGGTTTGCCGTTGGAAATAACGGCACGATAATAAAGACTACAGACGGTGGAAATAATTGGGTAATAGTTCAAACCAATGTACCGGGTCTCTTTCTCAGAGATATATATTTCGAAAATTCCTCAATTGGATTCATCGTTGGAAGCGGAGGTAAAGTTTTAAAAACTACAAATGGCGGCAGCAGCTGGGACAGCCTTCCTTCGGGAACTAACAAAGATCTTCAGGCAGTGTTTTTCTTAAATGAATTGGTTGGAATTTCAGTTGGCTTTACCGGCGCAATCATTCATACAAATACCGGAGGGGTAATAACGGCAGTTCATAACCCGGTATCGTTTTTTCCGATCCAATATTCTCTTTCACAAAATTATCCTGATCCATTTAATCCTGTAACAAATATATATTTTTCTGTGCCAATTCAGGGGAATGTCAGACTAACTATTTATAATTCACTTGGACAAAAAACAAAAGAGCTCTTAAATGCATTCAAAGAACCCGGAGAATACAAGATTGAATTCGATGGCAGCAATTTGTCAAGCGGAATTTATTACTATCAAATAGAATCAGGAAGTTTTATTCAGACTAAAAAAATGATGCTGATAAAATAATAACAATAAGCACATGTCCTTGTTTTCAAGAAAGGAAACTGCCTATGCCAGGAGAACGTATTTTTCCACACGACAAAACAATCTCTCTTTCGAATCTGTCTTACTCACAGTTAAAATAATTTAATTTCCCAAAAATAAATTGCCAAATAATTCCAAAAATTCCTTTTGAATAGTTTTTGTTTTATCATTTGCATACCAGAGCTGAATATTTTTTGCGACATCGTCGTAAGTAATGGATTTTGTTTTTTTGTATTCAAGCATCATTGCCTGGGCAGGTCCGGGGCGGGGTCCCCATCGTGCAACTACATCAAGATTAGATTTATTTAGAATTAAACAAACCGGGATCGCCTTTGCTCCATTTGTTAAAAACTCATTCATTATACTTTCATTTTCATCTCTGAGTATTATCTTTAGCTCTATTATTGGATTTAGAGCTACTATTTTATTTATGATGGGAAGATTTTGAACCACATCTCCGCACCATGCCTCGGCAATGACAAGGAAAATTAAGGGTACGGAAATTTTTTCAATTGTTTCATTTAAAGACTCTTCAATTACAGTGGTGTTTTCAATTCTTTTTGCGCGCTGAACATTTAACTTTGTGAAATAAATATTTTTTTCACTTTGGTTAGTGCCTGTGGTTTTATTTTCAGAAAGAAGCTGTTTAATAAGTGCATTATATTCTTCGTATGTATATGCACCGGATATTAATTCATTTGTAATGGATGATTTCATTTTAAATAATTTTTTGACTGCAATGTAGGATAATTACTTTAATTGCCATGGGCTTTATTTTGCGTAAAAATTTTATTTCTTGCCCATAGTGGCGTTGTTTAAAATTTTCTTAAATATAAATTGATGATCAAATTAGTTTGTCATTTTTTAAAAGATATTCTTCATACTCTCCAATAATTTCAAAGCCTATTTTTTTGTAGCAATTAATAGCAGAATGATTTTCGCAATGTACGTTCAAACCAATATTGTCAACGGTTTTAAGAAGGTCAATGCAAAGGGCAGATGTAAGCCTTTTACAAATTGACCTTCCTCTGTATTCGCGGTCAATAGCTATATTGCCAAGCGCTGCAACCCGGTATTTTTCTGAATAAACATGTATTCCCGCTACTCCTCTTAATTTGCTTTTTTGAAGATCCTCAAAATAACCAAAATATTTTCCTGTTTCCAGCATTCTTTTATCAAAAAAATTTGCAGGATAGAATGAGTTATATAATGTCATGATTTGTTCGTAATCATCCGCGCAAAGACGGTAAATATTTATATCTTCATTCTGTATTAACCATTTTTTGTTCTGAAGAGCCATTTTATAATGTTTGCCAAAATTTTTTAATATACATTTTTCTCCAAAGGCGTTTATTAAGCTGGTTGAAAGGTGAGCATACACTTCTTTTGGTAGTACCTCTTTAATATTACGTAGCAGCTCTTCCATTTTTTCGGAATTTTTATCTGAAAGAGCTATCAGAGTGGGCGGTTCCATACCCTTATACAGAAGAGCAATCTGCTCAATATCGAATTCAGAGTTAATTCCATACCACGTTGAATATTCCCGGAAAAAATCATCCAGGTCTCCGATTGAGTAAATATTCAGGTTAGTATTTTTCCGGAAATGAGCTTCAATGAGCTTCACGTCCTTAAGCAGTAAAAAATGCAAATTGATTTTTTTAATTAAATCAAATTAGCTAACTTTGAATCCAAAAAAAATTTTAAAAGTTAATTTTAAAAATGAAAGCAGATTATTTAAAGAAATATTGTGAGCTTGTAATTGAAGTAGGAGTAAACCTTTACCCGGGGCAGTGTCTGCTTATCAGCTGCGGAGTTAAGAATTTTGATTTTGCCCTGATGCTTGCAGAGACTGCTTACTCAAAAGGCGCTAAGTATGTTGACTTTCAAATCTTAAGCAGCAGACTGACTTCTCACCGTATAGAAAAAAATTCAGACCCGGATTACCTGGAATTCATACCTAATTATTTTATAAATAAAAGTTATGAAATTCTAGCAAATGACTGGGCTTTTATTAAGATTGATAATATAGAAGAGATTGATGAGTTAAAGCAAGTTGACATTTCAAAGTTTGGAACTATTCTGAAAAAGGAACAGGAAACATTCCGGGCACAGTCACAGGCTTTCGGATCTTCAAAAAATACATGGTGTATTGTAGCAGTTCCCGGTCCTGTCTGGGCTTCTAAAGTCTTAACCGGAGATGCTTCAACCGATGAGCTGTGGAATAAACTAATTCCGGTATTGCGTCTTGACACGGAAGATCCCGTACAGGCATGGAAGGAGCATGGCAAAAAATTATATGAACGAAGTAGTGTTTTAACGGAACTGAAGCTTAAGACTTTATTATTTGAAGGTCCCGGCACTAAACTTGAAGTTGGTCTTAATAAAAATTCAATCTGGAGAGGAGGCATAGTTCAGGCTGCCAATGGAAGGACATTCATTCCGAATATTCCTACTGAAGAAGTGTTTAACACTCCGGATTACAGGTTATCAAATGGAAAAGTAAAAGTCACGAAGCCTGTAAAAGTAATGGAACATCTTCTAACGGGAATCTGGTTTGAATTCAAGGACGGAAAAGTAATCAATTTCGGAGCTGATTCTAACCGCGAAATTTTAGAGAAGTACTTTAGTGTGGATGATGGAGCATCTTATCTGGGTGAAGTTGCACTGGTTGATAAGAACTCGGAAGTTCATAAAAGCGGGTTGATATTTAACAGCATTCTTTATGATGAAAATGCAGCCTGCCATATAGCTTTAGGAAGGGGCATAGCAATGTGTTTCAAAAATAAAGACGAACTTTTAACTCCTGAAGATATGAAAAAAAATGGTTGTAACTATTCTCTGGTTCATATGGATTTCATGATTGGATCGGATGAGATCAATGTCACGGGTTTTGATTTTACGGGGAAAAAAATTGTTATTATAAAAGATGGTGAGTTTAAGATCTGATAAAAAATTTTAAGAATCCCAATATTATTTGTCTTGTAGTTTTCCTTTTATTCCACATCCTCTGTATTTTTTATTGCCGGTTAAGTCAACTTCCACTGAGTAATCATAGTTTTTGCCTGATGCAATATCGGAGCATGGTATTTTTTTTATTCTGATCTCTATAACGTATTTCTGAATTTCATTATGCGTTTGATAAATGGTCATATCATTTTCTACTTTGGGTTCTTCATAGAAAAAATAATAGGTTTTGTTTTCCGCAGGCTGGTAAAACTCTATTATGTTTTCTTTCTCGGAAATTTCCAAAGTCCAATTTGGCTCGCTGCCGAATCCCCAATAATCATATTGGACACATACGTTTGAAAAGTTTTTCTTCTCCATAGAAATGAATTCCTTTACTACAAGTGTCCGAGGAAATTTTTCTTTTACAAGCTCATCTTCGGTTTGAGTCAGCTCCCCTTTCACTTTTATCAAAACTGAACCATAAATATTCGGACTTGCAAAGATTTTCCTATATTGTTCCCTTAATTTTTTTGTATTATCAATAACCCAATACATGGAATCAGGATTGGCACAATCCTGGAAGGAACTGGTATTTACATTTACAGTATATAAACCCTCAAAAATACCCGTCGCGGCTTGTTTTATGATGGTGTCCTTTTTTACAGAGGATTTGAAAGTATCTTTAGATTCAACATTATTCGGAACATCTGTTTCTTTTTTGCAGCCGGTTAAAATTACAGCGAAAAAAATAAATAACAGGAATTTATAATTCATTTGAGGACCTTAGTATTTATTTGAGTTACTGGTTAGGGAAATATATTCGTATAAAATAAATCTAATAATCATAAAAAGCGAAGCAAAATTAAGGGAATTAGCAGGTAAAAGCAGGTAAGACTGGTAGGTAATGTCCTAATTTGAAAAAAATTCTTTTCTAAAATTGTGTTAATGTTGTTTGAAAGACTACAAAGTATCCGTTGAAGAGGTGTTTCAATTTTATTTCCTTGAACTGTTTCAATTCATGTGAACCAAAAACTATTTTCATTTTTTCCCAGGCAGTATTTCTATCTTCATCTGTGTGATATGGTAAAATTAAATTTAGTGAATTGTCCTTTATTTCAGGATATTTATTTGTGTTTAATATATTACCTTCCACTTTAACTTCAGTCATAATTCGAAATCTAAGTTTTACAGATGACTTTTCCACATCTCTTACCTTACTGAAATTTTCCTGCTCTGAAAACATTTCTGTTAAAAGTAACTCCACTTCTTGTGTGATTTCCTTGCCACTTTCTTTTAATCGCTCACTTAATATTTGTGAAAAGGATTTGCTAATTAAATCTTTTTTCTTGACTGTTTCAAAAAAGCTTCCATGGACTAAAACAATTTTTTGGAAATTGGTTTTTTTCCCTCTTACCAAATAATAAATGGTTCTTTCGGGCAAAGAATCTATATCATCCTTGCATTCAATCATTTGTCGTCTTATACCACTGTCTTTTCCTTTTATTATTTCATTAATATTTTTCATAGCAGTTGGAATAGTAGAATTAAATGAAGAAACATTGTAACCTTTACAATCTTTTAATTCAATTAATTCTCCACCTGTAAAAATATTTTTATCTTGATTAACTTTAATTGCCAAATCCGGAAATATTCCAATATTCTTACAGGACAATAAATCAGTGTTAAAGGGGAAATCTTCTAATTTAATTGTTTGAGAAAAGAGATTTTTTTGTTCTACTAAATTCTTAAAAAAATGATATATTGAAGTCATTTAGTTATTAAAAAGCAATAAAGTGTGCTCGGATTTCTTTTTTTCAGATTCGAATTTTTCTCCCCAAATTTTATTTAAATTTTCAGTGCATTCGTAATCTTTATAAAATTTTTGAATTATGTCAGCTTCACGAATATTTGTTAATCTTTCTTTTATGTACTTTATATTATTCGGGTCAATTTCAATTCCTATTGATTTTCTTTTCAGTTGATGTGCAACTATTAATGTGGTTCCTGTTCCTGCAAAAGGGTCAAAGACAGTATCATCTACAGTTGTGGAACTTAACAATATTCGTAATAACAATTCTAGTGGTGATTGTTGTTTGTGAAACCTCTCACCACTTGGATGCCTTATTGCTTCATTACCGGCAAAGTATCCAGAGGTTAGTTCACGTATATCATCCCAAACATCAGTTACATAAATTCCATTTTCCCGTTGTGCTTTATAATTAGCTGGTAATTTTGGATCAATTCTTAATCGATGAAATGTTTTGGCTTTTTCTCCTTTGGTTGCATAAGCAATTATTTGATATTGCTTTCCGTATTTATTGGTAACTGGCACTGCTGATGTTTTTTTCTTCCAAATAATTAGATTCTGAAAGTTCCAACCTGTTTCTCTTAATGTGTTTAAAACAAATTCCGTATTCTTTTCACGTTGCATAAAATAAATTGCTCCTCCTGTATTGGTAATTTCATAGGTATAAGCACTTATCGTTTTCATCATTTCCCAATAAACTGCTTTATCCATACAATCATTATGTAGAGCATAATCTTTGTCTTGATTAAACGGGGGGTCTAAAAAAGTTAAATCAATTTTTTCATGAATTGATTTTTCCTTT
>JBBSDT010000119.1:0-8801 GCA_038240405.1 Ignavibacteria bacterium | reverse complement strand
GTGTCTTTATAACTGATACGACAGCTGAAGAACGAGGTACTATGACAATATTCATCAAACTGGATATGGAAAACAAAGACTACAGGGCTGAAGATTTTAAAACGGAATTTAAAATGAATGATTCGACTCTAAGTACTTTTTTGAAAGAACCCAAGTCGGAGGGTGCTTACACTTTCTACAAGTTTTATATTTTTAACAAGCTGGGGACAGAAAAGCTTTCTATAGATGCTCAGGTAAAAAAACAATTTTTTGAACAATACAAGGATCAGATCGAAGCTGTAGTAAGATCCATAAGGATCAGAAAAAAAGATCAGCTATAAGTTCCGGATCTACATACAAATGTCATTTTTGATATCCGCTTATATCAAGATAAACATTATAGTTGTTTGGCTTTTGACAAATCGTTATCTCCTCCCAGAGAGTTCCATTCATCCGGCATACCTGATAAATTTATTCTATACACTCCGTTTCCGAATTTTATCGTTCCAGCATACTTATTGCTCAGTCAAGGAACGTTCAAATTCTTTACAAAAATAACTTCTGTGTATGGTTAATCAAGGAGAGTTTTCTGAAAAGAAGTTTTTAAAAAAAAAAGAGAATTCAGAAGATTTAGTGGAGAAAAAGATAAAAATTTCTATTGTACTTTCATATAAAATTTTTCGCAATATTCCTTTACCATCCTGTTAGTACTAAAATAGCCTGCAAGATTCTTAATTGAAGATTTTATTTTTCGTACCCATTCCTGCGGAACCTTTTTTTCATTCCTCAGATAGTAAAGAGGGATAATTTCCTTTTCCAAAGTATCATACAGGTTATTTGCTTCAATGGAATCCCGTTCCTCCTGTGAAATATTATCTGCAAGAAGGCTGTCAATTTTCCAGCCGTTATCAGAAGAATAACCTTCGTTCCACCAGCCATCAAGCACACTAAAATTTAGACCTCCATTAGCAATCACTTTCATTCCGCTTGTGCCGGAAGCTTCTAACGGCCTGCGGGGATTGTTGAGCCAGAGATCGCATCCCTCCACAAGATGTCTTGCAATATTTATGTCGTAGTTTTCAAGAAAGACTACCTTATTCTTCAAATCTAAATCTTTTGTATATTTTATGATTTCTGAAATCAGATTTTTACCTCCCTCATCTTTTGGATGTGCTTTACCGGAAAATATAAATTGAACAGGCTTTGAATCATCATTTAGAATCAGTTTTAACCTGTCAATATTTCTAAAAATCAGAGTTCCTCTTTTATAAGTAGCAAACCTTCTTGCAAAGCCGATTGTTAATGCTTCCGGATCCAGAATACTGTCCGCCTCAATAAGTCTATCCTTGTCTGCTCCCAAAAAAATCCATTTATCTTTTATTCTCTCCCTGCAAAAATTTATAAGATGATATTTATTTAGTAATCTTAATGTCCAGATCTCCTCATCCGGAATTTCATCAACCCTATTAAGCAGATGATCTTCATACATCCAGTTCCTGGTAAAATATTTACAATATAAATTATTGGTATGTTCAGAGGTATAGCTCAGTGTATGAACTCCGTTAGTTATATATTTAATCTGGGTGCGGTTTTCAGGAAGCAACCACATCTTATTGGAAACTTCGGAATGAAGTTTGCTCACACCGTTTATGAAGTTAGAATTATTTATGGCAAGGTATGCCATGTTAAAAACATTATTATCCTTCTGTCCGTTTTTCAAATCTCCTTCAAAAAATAATTCATCCAAACTCACGCCGACTTCCGTTTCAGCGTATGATCTGAAATATTTTGAAAAAAGATCTTTGGTAAAAATATCTATGCCGGCAGGTACCGGAGTATGAGTTGTAAATATATTGGAATAGTAACATTTATTTTTCGCTTCTTCATAAGAAGTCTTGTTAGCTTTCATGTAATTCCTGATTCTTTCAAAACAAAGAAAAGCCGAATGGCCCTCATTAAGATGATAGGCGTTAATATTATATCCAAGTTTTACAAGAAGTCGAATCCCGCCAATACCCAGAATTATTTCCTGACAAATTCTTTTCTCAATATCTCCTCCATATAATATATCGGTGATTCTACGGTCGTCTACGGAATTTTCGGAAAGTGAAGTATCAAGCAGGAATAATTTTACCCTGCCGACGTGCGCTATCCAGACCTGTATCCATACGGTTCTGTTGGGAAAATTTACCGAAATTTTAACCGGGGAGTAATTGGTATCTCTTAAAAGCTCAATGGGAAGGTGTTGAAATTGATTAAGTTCGTAATTTTCAGTTTGCCAACCCTCACGGTTAATTACCTGGGTGAAAAAGCCATAACTATAGGCAAGTCCGATGCCTACAAGAGGAATTCCGAGATCAGAAGACGACTTCAAATGGTCTCCTGACAAAACACCTAAACCTCCGGAATATGTTTTTAAACATTCAGTGATACCATATTCTGCCGAAAAATACGCAATCGTCGGAGCCTGTGGTTTGAAATACTTCTCTTCAAAATAAGTTTTTCTTGTACAGTAGTCCTTAAAATTAGAATAGATATTAATAATTTTGCTACCAAGATTTTTTTTCTCAATAATAAATTCTAAATAACTTTCGTTTATCTCATTAAGTACCTTTACCGGATTGTGTCCGGACCAATTCCAGAAATCCGGATTGATATCATTAAAAAGCTCAACTGCTTCTTTGTCCCAGGACCAATGAAGATTGTAAGCAACTTCTTTAAGCATTAAAAGAAGATTATTCATGTAGTTTTAATCATTTAAAATTTTTAACTTTTAATATAAAACTTGTAACTTACTTAAACTATCAATTTTTTCATGCTTTTATTTGCTTTTTTTGGACTCCATTATTTAAGTAATTGACTTGTTTTAATAATTGAATTTCAATGTAAGTTATATGTTGTAGAAGTCAGGAAGCTGATTTCCTTTGTACAAGCAGGACCAGAATAATATTTTTTATATTAAATGAATCAGCCAAAAAAAATAAAAAAATCCGGAAATAATTCGTTGCAAATAACATGGGGTGATGATACTTCTTCGGAAATTACTTTAATAGATCTAAGGGATAATTGTCCCTGTGTACATTGTAAGGGTGAAACTGTAATATTCAGCTCTTATATACCATTAAAGGCTCCTTTTAAAGCAACAGGATTTTATGAACTGGAAAATATTGAACCAATAGGAAACTATGCCATACAAATCACATGGAAAGACAAGCATAATACCGGGATTTATTCGTGGGAATACTTAAAGGAAATTTCTGCAGGAAAATAATCAGGAAAGCATTGTTTTATTTATCAAATTCTTCCGTTATATCTTTATCTAATTTTTTTGAATAAACTTTAAATTCATCGAGAGCCAGAGATTCATCACCTTCCAGCTTTATAAAAAGCAAATTCTTGAATTTCATTCTTGTTACTTTGCTTATAAAGCCTTCAGTCAGATAATTTTTTATATACGGATTCACCTTTAAGGATATCTTCATTCCGTTGTTTCCCCCTTTGTAACGTGTAAGCCATCTTTCCATCCGGTTCATAAAGGTAGATTTTGACTGAACATGCCCGGTCCCGCGGCACATAGGACAGAGGTCAGAGATGCTGTGTATGATATTCTGCCGAATTCTTTGTCTTGTAATTTCCACCAAACCGAATTCGCTTACAGGGAGTATAGTAGACTTTGCCCGGTCATTCTTAAATTCCTTTCGCACCTCCTCGTAAAGCCTTCTCCTGTTTTTTTCATCATACAGATCAATAAAATCAATCACAATAATTCCCCCGATATCGCGAAGCCGGATCTGCCTCACAATTTCTTTTGCGGATTCAAGATTGGTATTTAAAGAATTAACTTCCTGATCCCTGTGCCTTGCATATTTGCCGCTATTAACATCTACAACTGTCATTGCCTCCGTAGCTTCAATAACAACATATCCCCCACTTTTTAGCCAGACTTTTCGCTGCAGAGATTCTTCGATTTGCTTTTCTATATTATAGACGTCAAAGAGAGGTTGGTCTCCGGAATATGATTCTATTTTCTCTGAATATTCAGGAGTTTTGTCGTCAACGTATGATTTTATTTCTTTGTAAATTTTTTTAGAATCGATAATAATAGTAGATATATCTTCTTTGAACAAATCTCTTATTACCGAAGAAGTAGTTGAAACGTCTTTATGTAAGATTACGGGAGCTTTTGCGGTCTTAAGCTTTGATTGAATTTCATTCCACGTGCTAATCAAACTATTCAAATCATCAAGAATGAGGTTCTCATCCTGCCCCGCTGCAACTGTCCGAATTATTATCCCAAAGCCCTTTGGCAACGTGGATTTTACTATCGAGCGGAGACGCCTTTTCTCCTTAGGGTTGTAAATTTTCTTTGAAAGTCCGATTTTTTTTTCAAACGGAATTAAAACAAGATAACGACCCGGAATTGAAACTTTGGAAGTAACTCTAAAACCCTTACTCCCTACAGGTTCTTTTGTTATCTGAACAATTATATCCTGACCCCTTTCAAGGTTAGGATAAGAATTTTTATTGTATTCAGGCTTTATGTAAGTTGACTGAGTATCTTCCTCCTCGTCATCATCATCCTCTTCCACGTCCGAGTCATCACCTATTATTGCAGCATATTCATCAATTGTATCTCCTATATCGGAGAAATGCAGGAAAGCATCCTGTTGAAATCCAAGGTCAATAAAAGCGGCCCGGATTCCAGGAATGACTTTTCCGACTTTGCCGATGTAAATATCTCCGACATTTCTTTCTTTTGAAGGGGTATCCAGAAAAAATTCAGCAAGCTTACCGTCTTCGGTAATTGCAATTCTTACTTCTTCTGAAACTGAATTGATGAGTATAACTTTTTTCATGGTCTTGTTCGGGGGGGCATAAAGAACATTAAGAATTCATAGAAGCTAAGAATTCTTTATTGGATTTTGTTCCTTTCATTTTGCCTAATAAAAATTCCATTGCCTCAACAGGATTATAATCCGAAAGAAGTTTTCTTAAAAGCCATACTCTGTTTAATATATCACTTGTTAAAAGCAGCTCTTCTTTTCTTGTTCCTGACTTATTTAAGTCAATTGCCGGAAAAACTCTTCTATCTGATATTCTTCTATCAAGAACTATTTCCATGTTACCTGTTCCCTTGAATTCTTCAAATATAACTTCATCCATTCTGCTTCCTGTTTCAATTAACGCAGTAGCGATGATAGTTAAGCTGCCGCCTTCATCTATGTTTCTTGCGGCGCCGAAAAATCTTTTTGGCTTATGTAAAGCATTTGCATCAACTCCACCTGACAATATTTTTCCGCTATGAGGAATAACAGTATTGTGCGCTCTTGCAAGCCGTGTTATGCTATCGAGCAGTATAACTACATCTTTTCTTGCTTCGATAAGGCGTTTTGCCTTTTGCAAAACTATTTCAGAAACCTGAACATGTCTTTCGGGCGGTTCATCGAATGTAGAACTTATAACCTCTGCATTGACGTTTCTCTCCATATCCGTAACTTCTTCCGGACGCTCGTCAATTAGAAGCACAATTAAGTGAACTTCGGGATGATTTCTTGTTATACTGTTTGCCAGTGTCTGTAACAGGATTGTCTTGCCGCTTTTTGGAGGTGATACTATCAGGCCTCTTTGTCCCTTTCCAATCGGGGTAAAGAGATCCATAATTCTCATTGAGTATTCTCCTGGCGCAGATTCAATATTTAATTTTTCCTCCGGATATAGCGGAGTCAGATTGTCAAATAAAATCCTGTCGCGGATTGTATCCGGGTTTTCAAAGTTAACAGCTTCTACTTTGAGCAAAGCAAAAAATCTTTCTCCTTCTTTTGGCGGTCTTACCTGTCCGCTCACAGTATCTCCCGTGCGAAGAAGAAATTTCTTTATCTGCGAGGGTGATACATAAATGTCATCTGGCGAGGGTAAATAATTATAATCTACAGAGCGCAGGAATCCATAACCATCCGGCAAAACTTCCAAAACTCCGACGGCAAAAGCGAATCCGTCCTTTTTCGTCTGAGCTTCTATTATTTTAAAAATTAATTCCTGCTTTTTCATATCGCTGTATCCCGATACTCCAAGCTCTTTGGCAATTTGAATAAGCTCGGAAACTTTCTTTGACTTCAGATCAGTTACGTTTTTAGAATCTGAAAAAGAAGCCGGCTTAACGTTGTTCTTTGTATCCATTGTTTGTTCCTTTCTTGAGAGGATTAAATCTGAGGGTAACTTTTTAGTTAGTTTAATTTAAATGATGTTAATTAGTGAATGCGATGTATTAAATTGATTTCAATAATTTCCTTAGAAGTATTAAGGTGTGTTATTTGATGCAGCTAAAATTATTATATATATTAAAAAGTATCAAGTTAGAAAGAAAATTGAACAATTTCCAATAATTCCTCAATTATCCGCAATTAAGATGAAGAAAAGGGATGTTACATTAAATAACATCCCTTGAAGTATATAAAAAAGCAAAGTTAGTATTTTTAAAAGAATGTGTATGTCAGTCCTATATTTGTGGCCATTCGTCTTAACTGATTATAAGGCTTCTCGTAAGTTGCTCTCATATTAAGAGATATGTAATTTTCTAAATAAAAATTAAGTCCTGCAGTGACAAGGTGATTAGCTACAGAAATTTTTGGTCTTGAAATATCAGCTGTTTGAACAAAAGTAACCTGATATGCCGCTACAAAAGAGATTTTGTTCGTAAGATTATATGAGTAATCAACTCCACCCTGACCTGTAATTTGTTTAAAGAAAAGTGAATCCATCGGGGTTCTTGCAAGCGCATTGAGATTCACCTGTTGTTTTATATCTATTGGGTAAGAATATCTTCCCAATACTATTAGTCCTGCAGCAGGTCTTACAATTGATGCGTTTCTCGTTAATACAGTATAGTCAACTCCAACTCTGATATCTCCGCCATAATATCTTGGATTAATAAACTGATTTATTCCGAAAAGTACCTGTCTGATTCTAAAGAAAGACAGAGAGCTCAAAGCTGTTTCTTTTGAGACCCCTGAACCGGCAACCTTTGCAGCGATATCTTCAATAATCTTGGCTTCATATATTGCTTTGTATTTGGTTCGATATTCACTTTCCCTGTCAATGATTTTAGCAATCTCTATCATTGTAGTCTTAGGCATGTATTTTGTGGTTATTCCCGCTGATCTTAGATCCTGATCAATTCTGATTGCCTTTGCCAAAGAAGTTGCATTAATAAATCTTCCATACCCAAGACCTGCATTTAAATCAACTTCAGGTCTGTTCGGTTTGTCGTTTTCTCTTTGGAAGAGGTAATTTGATGTTACCCCAGCAAATCCGAAAAATCCGGTTGTCCGGGCAAAATATTTTCTAATGTCAGAACTTAATGCGTAGCCAATTCTTGTTGTATCATTAAATTTTCTGCTTGTCGAAGCGGTAATACCAACACTCCAGGCAAAGGGTAATGAAGTATAAAACCGGTTATAATTGCCAGCTACATTAAATTCATTTGTGGTTACTGAGTCACCAGTTTGTGACCAGTTATAGAAACCATTCAATATTAATTGTTGAGCTCTGCTAACAGGTACATCAAAATCTGTAATTTTTACATTTTGTGAATACCCAATGGAATTAATAAGCAGAAAAATTGTAATTAATAATGAACTAATAGTAAGTTTTCTTATCATTTTTGTTAGTTTAATTTAAAAATATACATAATTGTTATAATGAAAGTTAAGATTATTTGCTGTATCACTTTGGAACATAACTAATATAGGAATATACTTATTAAAAACAAATGTTAAATTTTATCTTTAAATGTATAAGCGCCAAACCTTAAATGTAAAATCAACTTCGATATATTAAATCCCCTCTTATGATTCGCCTGTTACCGTTACAATAAGTTTCCTGGGGCCTCCTTCATTTCTGTGTTCGCAAAGATAAATACCCTGCCACCTTCCAAGGTTAAATTTCCCGTTTGTAACGGGAATATTAAGTTCGGATCCCAAAATAGAAGCTTTAATATGTGAGGTCATATCATCAGAACCTTCAGATGTATGAAGATAATAATCCTCGCTGTCCCGCACCATAACATTAAAGTGAGTTTCAAAATCCGTTCTTACATCAGGATCAGCGTTCTCGTTGATGGTTAAAGAAGCCGAAGTGTGCTGAATAAATATGTTTGCAATTCCTCTTTTAATTTCTTTTAAAAAAGGAATATTCTTTAAAATTTCGGCTGTAATCAGATGAAATCCCCGGGTTTAGAGGCAAGCGTTACTTCTTTTTGATGCCATGCCATAATGTATTAAATGTATTAGTTGAATTAACAAAATTATTATTATAAATTAATATAATTTTAGAATTTCAGAATTTAAATTCGAATAAAAGTGATTATAAAAGAAATAACTCTTTATACTAATTCTTTGCAAGAGCTTCAACGCTTTTATACAGGAATTCTGGAATTAGAACTGCTGCACTATTCCAGTACATCTTTCTCTTTATCTACGCCTAATACCATAATCACATTTGAAAGCTTTAATAAAACTCAAAACCCTTTCTACCATTTCGCATTTAACATACCTGAAAATCAGTTCCGCGAGGCAAAAACATGGGCAATGAAAAAAACTATTTTAATTAGTCTGGAGAATAAAGATGAGTTCGATTTTAAAAGCTGGAATGCGCATTCAATTTATTTTTATGATCCGGCTGGAAATATTATAGAGCTGATTGCACGGCACAATTTAAAGAACCGGAGCTATAATAATTTTTCGGGTAAGAGTTTATTAGGTATAAGTGAGATCGGCATACCTGTTCCGGAGGTGCAGAAATTTTATGATACCGTTCAGGAAAAT
>JBBSDT010000118.1:0-8804 GCA_038240405.1 Ignavibacteria bacterium | reverse complement strand
TTGACTTTTGGGAGTATCAAATTGACTTACGGATCCAGTCAGAAGAGATTTCTTCAGATAAAGTTTTCTTTATTCTCCATAAAGTTTTAATTTGAAAGCATTTTACATTATTCTTTTTCCATCACAGAGACTTTTTTTCATATTCTACTTTCTTTATTAAGGATCCGCGAGAGCTTCGTTCCTAATATTACATTCTATGTTAGGATCACAAATTGATTATTCAGGGTTTTTGACTTTTTCTTGATAGGCGGGTCGTTTTTGACAACACATTTTTTGTTTGAATTTATTTTGTATTTTAGATTTTATTCATTCAAAAATTATTTTGGACAATAGTGAAACATCTGATATGATGACCAACTGAATTATCTTATTAATGTTTAAATTTTTTTAATGTATTTTTACCTAATAAAATAAATAGTTATTGAAAAGAGAAATCTTCAGAACCCCAAAAATCGAATCGCTATCTTTACTTGCAATTCTTTCAATAATCTGGGGAAGTTCATTTATTTTGATAAAGGAAGGCCTTAAGGCATTTTCACCTGAACAGGTCGGGACAATCAGAATTTCATTTGCCTTCCTATTCATGCTGCCTTTCGCTTTAAAACATGTTAAAAATATTCCAAGAGGAAAATGGAAAGTTATTTTTTTCACCGGTATGGTTGGGAATCTGATTCCTGCAATATTATTTGCACTTGCTGAGACAAAATTAGAAAGCTCTTTGACAGGAGTTCTAAATGCCTTGTCTCTAATATTTACTATTGTAATTGCAGTTTTCATTTATAAATTCAGAATAAGATCGCTTCAGGTAGTGGGAATTGCTACAGGCTTTCTTGGAACGATCGGTTTAAGTTTTGTTAACCCCAGCGGCGGAATAGGGCGTATGAATATATATATTTGGTTTATTGTAATTGCAACACTATGTTATGGATTAAGCCTGAACTTTATTAAAGAATATTTATCAGGGGTCAGGGCAATTGTCATAACTTCATTAGCAATGCTTTCTGTGGGTCCCATAGCTCTGGTTTATCTTTTTTCAACAGACTTTATAAATGTAGTTTTCACCGTTCCCGGAGCTTTCGTATCTCTTACATACGTGGCTATATTGGGAGTTTTCGGAACAGCAATTGCGTTAATATTATATACGAGATTAATTCAAATGACAACTCCTGTTTTTGCAAGTTTGGTAACTTATATAATCCCTGTTGTTGCAATATTATGGGGACTTCTCGACAATGAAATTTTATATCCTCTTCATTTTGCCGGGATGTTTTTGATTTTACTGGGAATTTTTATAATCAACAAATCAGAGAACTATAACCGGGTTTCAAATACTAATAAATACGAATATGGACTTATTCGGAGAAAAGACCAAAATAAAATATAATACGAAAAGCATTCCGCTTGCAGAGAGAATGCGACCAGCAACTTTGGAAGATTTTGCGGGTCAGAAACATCTGGTAGGCAAAGAGAAGCCAATCAGAATTATGATAGAAAAAAATGAACCTTCCTCTATGATTTTCTGGGGACCTTTGGGAGTTGGAAAGACTACGCTTGCTTTGTTAATTGCAAATCTGGTTAATGCTGAATACATACAACTGTCAGCGGTATCTTCAGGAGTTAAAGAAGTCCGGACTGCTATCGAGAAAGCTGAATATAATCTCATGCAGAAGCACAAGAAAACGATTTTATTCATTGATGAGATTCACCGTTTTAATAAAGCCCAGCAGGATTCTCTGCTTCAAAGTTCGGAAAAGGGTACAATAATATTAATAGGGGCAACCACTGAAAATCCTTCTTTCGAGGTAATCTCCCCGCTACTTTCCAGAAGCAGGGTTTATATTTTAGAAGAGCTTACAAACGAAGATTTTCTTTTTATAATTGAGAATGCTTTGACAAGAGATGAATTGTTAAAAAACATCAAGATAGATATTGCAGACAAAGATTTTCTCATAAAGCTTTCAAACGGTGATGCAAGAAGATTATTAAATGGTATTGAGCTCGCATTGAAATTATCCAAACCGGATGTTAAAGGAGTCTTTAATCTCACAAACGAAATATTCAAAGAGACATTCCAGACCAATTATATTAAATATGATAAGAATCAGGAAGAGCATTACAATATAATTTCTGCATTTATAAAAAGTGTAAGAGGAAGTGATCCGGATGCTGCTGTTTACTGGATGGCCAGAATGCTTAAAGGCGGAGAAGATCCAAAATACATTGCAAGAAGAATGATAGTGCTTGCATCAGAAGATGTTGGAAATGCAGACCCCTATGCATTAACCATGGCTACAAGCGCTTTCACCGCAATTGATTACATTGGAATGCCGGAGGCTACACTGGTATTGTCACAGGCAGCAACGTATCTGGCAAGCTGCCCTAAAAGCAATGCCTCCTACCTTGCTGTAAGCTCCGCAAGAGATGACGTAAATAATCTTCCATCATATGAAGTTCCTTTACATTTAAGAAATGCACCGACTAAACTGATGAGAGATCTTAATTATGGACGAGATTACAAGTATTCACATGATTTTGAAGAACATTTTACAGAACAGCAATACCTTCCGGCAGAATTAGCGAATAAAATTTATTATTCCCCCACAGAAATAGGTGAAGAAAAAAAGATAAAAGAAAGATTGAATAAGCTCTGGAAAAAAAGACAATAATTTTTTATCAGAAATTCTTAATCTGTTTCAGGACAATCTGATCGTTCGGGTCAAAGAAAACTTTCCTGGGCTCTTCAGTGAATTCAAATGAATATGTCTGAAGGTTATAATCGTTATTTACTTTAAGTATTTTCTCGCTTCCATTCTTAAAAACAATTTTAAGTTCAACAGGCATTCTAAAAAAAACGGTGTTCTTCTGTATCTGGTTTATAGTATAATTAACTTTCCATTTACCTCTGCCTGACTCTTCGATATGGAAATTGTTCTGGTAAACAGGATGATTAGGATTATATATCCATTCATCGAAAAACCAGTTTAAGTCCTCCCCGCTTGTGGTATTTATAAAATTTATAAAAGCCTCAGTTGATGCGTTTCCGTATTTAAATTCAGGAGCGGTAGCATACCTGTTAAGGCAATTAAAAAAAACAGTATCTCCCAGGACATATCTTAAAAGATGAAGAACACATCCTGCTTTTGAATAAGAAATTTCAACATTAAATAAAATACTGTCTTTTGGCTGAGACACATTCCAGGACTTTTCGTAGATTGCCCACCCCGGGTTTTTTGCAAGATATTTTTCAGCCTCATTCAAAATATTTTTTTTGTATTCAGCATATCCTTTTTGATTTTCCATCCATACCGCTTCATTATATGTTGCAAATCCTTCGTTTAGCCATATATCCGACCATGTCATAGGAGTAATTAAATCACCAAACCATTGATGAGCAAGTTCATGACAAACCAAATTTTCAATCCAGCAATCAGGGCAAAGTGTTATAAGGGTTTGATTCTCCATCCCACCCCATGGAAAGTCTTTATTTGTTGTCGCAAATCCCAACTTCTCAAATGGATAGTCTCCGTACTTTGAAGAAAACAAATCAAGCATGCTGCTAATTTTCTTCTTTATGTTCTCAAGGTTAAAGCGTGTTTCCCCGGGCTGCCAATAGAACCGAACCTCCATATCCTTCCCATCAAACTTCTTCCAGTTAACAACATCGAGATTATATTTTACCTTTGCGGCAATTACCATTAAGTAAGTTGCCACGGGAAAGTTACTTTCCCATTTATATGTGACTGTATCACCATTAACCAGCGAGTCAACAAGCAGTCCATTTGAACCCAGAATGACAGTTGACGGTACTTTTGCCACCAGTGAAAATAATGCTTTATCACTCGGAACATCTTTACATGGGAACCATTTTCTGGCGCCGGAGGCTTCACAGTCGGTATAAACCAAACCTTCTTTCACATAGAGTACGGAGTCTTTTATATCTTTATGCTTATAATAAATTTGAATATTAATCGTATCATCAGGCTCATATAGTTTATCAAGATTAATAGTCAGAATATCGCTTACATGAGTAAATGATGTTCCTGCTTCAGAAACCGAGTCTATGATAAGAGAAGAATTTACGGCATTTAAAGAAACCCGGGAGGTTTGCATTTCTGCTTTAATAATTATTGATTCTGATGCTTCAAAAGAATGCGGATATGGCTTAATAAAACAATTATACAGGTTTGTATTTAGTGCATAGCGCAATACATTGTAAGAACTATCGGGTTGGGAAAACAATTTTGGACATAACAGAACAATAACTGTAACAATATTAAAAAATTGCAGAAAAAATTTTCGATTCATTATATTTGTAAGTTGAATGACAAATTAATTATTCCGGTCATAGAAAGCTATTTAATTTCACTGACTTTATACGTTCTTTCTTTCCAAGTTGCCCCACTACCGAATTTTAAAATCCTGAATTAATTTACAGCAACACAAATAACGAACAGGCATCCAATAATATTTAAGAATGAAAATAACAAGGGTTGTTTATATTTAATGGAATGAGTAATCCTGATAATTACCGGGATGAAAAGTGATGCTAGTGATAGATTAATTAAAAGTGAGCTTGATATTGTTTCTCCATATAATAAAAGGAATATGGGTGATACAAAGAAGGTCAGGTAAAAAATTGATACTGTCACAAGCAACGGAAAGGAAAAAGACAGACCGGGGTAAACATTTTTGGAAAACCCCTGCCATATTTCTTTAAGGGACATATACATCCTGCAATTTACAATAAATGTTCCGTCGGCAAAAATTATTTTCTCTCCAAATTCTTTCACTCTTTTTGCAAGAAAAATATCTTCAACAATTTTATTCTTTAATGATTCATGGCCTCCAATTCTTTCATAACAGCTTCTACTAAACAGCATAAATTGTCCATTTCCCACTGAAAAATACTTTCTGCGGGATCCTTCGATCAAAAACAGAGGAAGGGATACCATTAATGAAAAATATAACATTGGTATTACTGTTTTTTCCCAAAAGGTAATTGATCTTTCATAGGGCATAAGAGAAAGCAACCCTGTTTTGTTTTCAACAGCAAACTTTAAGGAACCTGAGATGCAATCTTTATCCATTATGATATCGGCATCAACAAACAGTAAAAACTCACCTCTGGCTTCCTTCTGAAGCTGATGGCATGCAAAATTTTTCCCGATCCAGCCCTTTTCAAGCATTTTTCCTTCTATAACCCTAAGTTTTGTATCTACGATAAAACTTAATAATTTCCCAGTACTATCTGTCGAGTTATCATTTAAGACGAGTAGTTCGAAATTTTTATAGCGTTGCGCAAGTATTGATCTGATGCATTTTTCAATATTCTTCTCTTCATTGCGCACAGGTAATAAAATTGAAATGAATGGAAGGTCACTTTTTGATTTGCCTGGCTTAATTCTCTTTAAACTAAAAATATTTACCAGGTTTAGAAAAAATTGAAATATTAACATGCACAAAATTATAAGGGCCAGTATTTCAATGAAAGAAAGGCTCAAAATAGAATCCTTTTATTTTTAATTTTTTTTCGTATTTTGTATTCCCCATGCAATATTTGTGTTTACGAATTAATTAAAAATTCATTTGCAGGTAATTACCGATTTAAAGGAAAACAGATCACATACACTCTCAACAGCCGACGCAAGTGAATGGTGGTACTTCGACGGCAATGATGACTCTAACGAATATTCTTTTGCAATTGTTTTCCTAACCGAAAATCCTTTTCCCACATGTCCTATTTCTAAAGAAAAACCCAATCTTGAAAATGAGAAGACAACAGGCATATGTATATTGTCGTTTAATCTCTATTATGAAGGGCGCTTGATATACAAAATTTTTAATGAACTTCCCCGAAATAAATTTTCATCCGAAGAACTTAATGAGAATGAGAGACTTTTTTTTGATAAAAGCAGTTTCTTTTTTGACAGGAAGGAAAATCAATACCGACTGAGCATCAATATTTTACCATCCGCTATTCAAGACAAATTCAAAGCCGAATTCATTTTTTCAGTCAAGTCTGACATTAAAGAAATAAAAATTAATCATAGAACCAATAAATTCTGTCATTACTGGTTGCCCGCAGCCGGAGTATGTGAAATGTCGGGTAAATTTAAGTTTTATAAAGACTTCAAAAGGCGCAAAACCGAATTCGAAGGCTATGGATATCATGACCATCACTGGAGCTCAGACTCATTGTTTGAAAATATTAGAGAATGGTATAAAGGTAAGGTTATTACGAAGGATTATTCCATAGTATATTTTTTTGTATCATACCATGATAATTTGATTCCTCCTGTAAAGAAGATTTTGCTTTTTAATAAAGGGAAACTAATACAGGAAATAGAAGAGTTTGAAGTTAAGCTCAATAATCCAAACAATTATTGGTTATTGAAAAATAACAGCGGATTGAGTATTGATTGCGGAAACATTAGACTTTGTGTTAAGAATGAAAATAAGGTTGAAAACAGTTTATTTTGCACCCGGGCATTATCATTGTATGATTTATTCATTGATGGTACGAATGTCATAAAGGGGGCTAGAGGTTTTTCTGAATATTTAAATAGAGAAAGGAATGGTAAAAGTTTCTTTAAACCCTTCAAAAAAGCCATGCCCAAGCAAACTGACTAGATTTTTTTTATTTATTTATTCTTTTCCTTTTAAAACGGTAAATAATCATCCAAACCATTTTTCAGAAACTTCTTTTTAAAAACAGGATTTTGTATTAATAACCTACGGGTACACCGTAACCCCTTCTGTCTGAATGACCCGTCATAATTCCATCACCCATAAACATTATTGCATCCACTCTTCCAAAGTCAGGAATTTCTTTGATGTTATAACCTTTATTGTTTAAAATCAATTTGGTATTCTCATCACTCATATTTTTTTCGAATTGAATCTCGTCAGGATACCATTGGTGATGAAATCTCGGTGAATCTATCGCCTGTCCGAGATTCATCTTATAATCAATTATATTAACCAGCGTTTGCAAAACAGTAGTAATAATTCTCCCACCACCCGGCGAACCTAACACAAGAAATGGTTTCGAATCTTTCAATATGATAGTGGGTGTCATTGAACTGAGCATTCTTTTTTCCGGTTCAATAGCATTTGCTTCATTCCCAATAAGTCCGTATAAATTCGGCACTCCGGTTTTGGAAACAAAATCATCCATTTCATTATTAAGAAAAAAACCTGCACCATCGACTACAACTTTACTTCCAAATACGTCATTTAATGTGGTTGTTACCGAAACAAGGTTTCCATTCTTGTCTGCAACACTGTAGTGGGTTGTCTGATCGCTTTCTCTATAATAAGCATCGCCAGGTTTAATATTTATACTTTTCGAAGCGGAATCTTCCGAGAAATCACTCATTCTCCTTTCGGCATACACCTTTGAAGTCAATATATTTACGGGAACAGGCACAAAATCCGCATCACCCATAAATTCACTTCTATCGGCATAAACTCTTCTCATTGCCTCTGTCATAAGTTGAATATTTTTATAATGTCCATACCCGTACTTACTCAAATCATAATTTTCCAGTATATTTAATAAATAAATAAGGCTAATTCCTCCGCTGCTTGGCGGACCCATTGAAATAATTTCATAGCCTCTGTAAGTCCCTTTTAAAACTTCCCTCTCTTTAGCCTGATAATGAAGTAAGTCATCATTTGTTATAATGCCTTTTGTTCTTCGCATTTCATCAAGTAGTAATTCAGCTACCCTTCCGCTATAAAAACCATTTACCCCTTCGTCACTGATTAGTTTGAGAGTATTAGCAAGATCTTTTTGAATAAGTTTGTCACCTGCCTTAAAAGTCGAGCCGAAAATTTTCATTGTCCCCGGAAAACCGGAAAAATCTTTTTGATACTGATTGAGAAGATCGGCAAGGGTTTGATTTATATAATAGCCGGTATCAGCAATATTTATTGCATATTCCATAACATCTTTCCTGCTCATACTTCCATACTTCTCAAGAGCAAACAACAATCCAGCCACGGAACCCGGAACACCAGCCGCCAAACCACCCTTCGTACTAAGACCGTTAATGACTTCTCCACCTGAATCCAGATACATATCTTTGCTTGAAAGTAAGGGCGCCTTTTCCCGGTAATCAATTGAAGTATTTATCCCATTCCTGAGATGAATAAGCATAAATCCGCCCCCCCCTATATTGCCTGCCTGAAGATAAACTACCGCAAGTGCAAATCCGGTACCCACAGCTGCGTCAATTGCATTTCCTCCGTGTTTTAGTATTTCTATTCCTACTTTTGAAGCTAATTCCTGAGAAGAGCTTACAATCCCGTTTTTATAAGTTACTTGTTGTGCTGATAAATTTAAGTTTATAAGGAGAAACAACAATAAATATTTTGCAGCTTTCATTTTAAGTATTCCAATCCCTGTTATATCTGAAATCAATATTAATTGTCCGGTTTGAAATTTTTGCAATAAGGGGAGTTATTCGCTTATACTGACTTTTTATTATGAGTGAATTTACCCTTTTGATAAATTTAGAATCAAATCCTTTTTTTTGCAATTCTTCTTCTGACATTCTTTCATCAATTTTACATTGAAGATATTTATCCACATCGCTATAAGTGAAACCTAATTCATCTTCATCGCTCTGCCCCTCCCATAAATCTGCTGAGGGTTTTTTGTTAATAATGTCTTCCGGAACACCAAGATGTTTAGCGAGGCTTATGATTTGTGTTTTATAAAGATCCCCGATGGGATTAATTGCAGAGGCAGAATCACCATAAATTGTGGAATAGCCAAGAAGCATTTCGGATTTATTGCT
>JBBSDT010000117.1:0-8845 GCA_038240405.1 Ignavibacteria bacterium | reverse complement strand
CTGGGGCAAGAATTAACAGAATTAATATCAGAAACTTAGCTTCATGATCTACCTAAATTCAAATTTGAAAATTCCATTTTCCGCCGAACCAATACATTCCTATGCAAGCCTCAAACCTTGCTTACGGTGCATTACTTGTGGGGACCGGACAAATCTGGATAGACAATTTAAACTTTGAAGTTGTAGATAACTCTGTTGCGACAACAGGAAAAGGTATGGAAAAGTTGATGCCATTAAAAGAACCTTCTAATCTTGACTTTGAGAAGTAGAGTTTTAACCCGTCTTTTTTAATGTTATTTAAAGGCTTCGGATAGAATTAACCTTAACATCAATGTTTTTATTTCACCAAAAATAGATTGTCTTCAGTTTTAAAAAAATAGCAAATCAGAAGAGGTTTCGAATTGTTAAATATAAAACTCACATTCTTTCAAATCGAGTTCTACAAAATTTAATAATATAATCGTATGTTTAATTCAAGCATTATTGATCTTGCCCTGACATTAGCCTTTACATATTTCATACTGGCATTAATTTCTTCAACAGTTGTAGAAATACTCCACAACTTAAGAAATCTGAGAGGAAAAAAGCTGGTATAGTCGTTAAGAGATCTATATACAGATGAACTTTGGAAAAATCAGGCTGTTAAACCACTTTTAGACAGCCCCTTTATAAAGTCGCTTTGTACCGCTAAAGACAGATTTCCTTCATATATACCCGCCAAAAATTTTTCTCAGGCAATGATGGATCTTTTGAATACACAAATAGGGGCAGGAGGAAATTTAATACCCAATATTAATAACAGCGCACAGTTAACTGTAACAAATATAAATGCACTTCTGCAGGATCCAAAAAGTGTTTTGCCGGAAGAAGTCAGAAATTCGCTGCACATTTTATTGATTGATGCTAACGGTGACGTAGATAAATTCTTAAATAATATCGGGGAATTTTATATCAGTTCAGTCGACCGTGTTACAGGTTGGTTTAAAAGACATACACAAATTCTGCTCTTTATACTGGGATTTGCGATTTGCCTTTTATTGAATGCAGATACGGTTTATATCTCCAAAACTTTATGGCAAAATAAGGATCAATTAAAACAGACTGCCGATGCAATTCAAAATCAGTTACAAAATAATCCAAAAGCATTTCAAAATTCCGATACCTCAAATATAAAATCTTTAAGCTCAAAATTGGATTCTTTATTGAAGAAAACTGACATCCTTCCGATGGGTTATAATGATGACAATAATAATTTTTTGAATAATAAATTTTATACACAGGATGCTGGAGATAATGCTGTTAAGATATCTTATAAAATTTTAGGACTATTAATTACAACACTTGCAATTTATCTCGGTGCTCCCTTCTGGTTTGACCTGGTAAACAAAATTATTAACATCAGGGGAACAGGAAAAAAACCTGATGATTCCGGAAGGAAATCCTGATTAATTCTTATAAATTATTAATTAAATTTTACTTTACTGCAACAGAAAGATGCATTGTGAGTATCAATGTGGTAATCGACCTCTCGCACCATAATGTAATCACTGAATTTGATCAGATAGTCAATGACGGTATTGTTGGAATTATTCACGAAGCAACGGAAGGTAAAACGATTAAGGACCAAGAGTATGCAAACAGAAAAGTAAAATGGCTTGAGATGGGTAAACTCTGGGATTCTTATCATTTTGCTTCAGGAGGGAGCGGCATCGAACAGGCCAACTACTTCCTTATCGTAGTAAATAAATATGAAATTCACTTGCGCCGTTAAAATAAATTTGCCGGTCGAAAAAGTTGCCAGACTATTCGATGATAAGAACAATCTGAAAGATTGGCAGGAAGGATTTGTTAGTTCGGAATCTATTTCTGGAAAGCCCGGAGAGGTCGGGGCAAAGTCTAAGATAATTTATAACAGATTTGAAGATTCTGATTGTGTAATATTTCCTTTAAGTTCCAGGTCTTTATTGAGCCATTTCCAGTAATACTCGTCACCACTCCGGGCAGGATCATTTTTGGTTCGTGATATACACTTCTTACTTTTATAAAAGCGCTACCCATGAACCACTTTACAATTCCATCGGATGTTGCAACATATTCAAATAATTTCTCACGGGAGCTTGGATAAAAATTCCAAATATCTCCAACAAACATTCCGCTCAGCAAATTATCATCGATAATCTGTTTACCTTATTGAGCTGTATCCTCCTGGAACACCCTTTTTAGAAAGTACGATTTGCCATAGCTGATTTTTTCTTGCCCGAAATGAACCTGCACAGATAAGGAGAAAATACTTCCACATACGAAAAAACCTCTCATCATATTTTCCCTTTAGGGTATTCCAGTTTTGGAGAAAATTTTCGTGCCATGCCATTAGAGTTTTATCATAGTCAGGACCGAAATTATGTAAATCTTCCATCACAAATAACCCTTCTATTGATTCTCCGATTAGTTTTATTGAGGGAAGCATTGAACCGGGAAAGATATACCTGGCAATCCAGGGATCTGTAAAACCATCCGAAGTAGTACTACCGATTGTTTGAAGAAGAAACAATCCGTTATCTTTGAGGCAGCGATTTACAATCTGCATGTAATGGCGATAATTTTTGAACCCGACATGTTCGAACATTCCAATCGAAATAATACAGTCGAAATTTTCATTAAGATCACGATAATCAAGAATCTTAATTTCGACCGGTAAACCTTTGCACACTTTTTTACCTAGCTCCGCCTGTTCGTTTGAAACCGTTATGCCAGTGACATTTACTAAATAATTTTCAGCGGCAAACTTAGCAAAACCCCCCCAGCCGCATCCGATATCGAGTACATGCATGCCCGGCTTTAAATTCAATTTTCTGCAGCAAAGATCTAACTTTTTTTCCTGTGCCTCATCCAGTGAGGTGGCATCTTTCCAGTAGCCGCAACTGTACATCATGCGCTTATCCAGCATGCAACTAAAAAGATCATTTCCGAGATCGTAATGTTTTTGCCCGTTGATAAATGCGTGTGATTGAGATTGTTTATTAAGCAGTTTAATTGTAAGGATTACCGGAATCATGTTCCAGTTTGTTCTGATCCGGCTTTCCAGGTCTGTTTGTAAAATGCGCGAAAAAAATTCATCAGGCTGTGCACAATCCCACCAGTTCTCCATAAAGGCTTCACCTATTCCAAGAGAACCATCTGCTATAGCTCTTGTATAGAATTTTTCATTAAATACTTTAATATCCCAGGGATTATTTCCACCAATTTTAATTCCTGCGAAGGACAATAGATTCTCAATAGTGTTCTTTGCCTTATTATTTTTCATTTACATCTTCACTTAATACAATAAAATAATCAGTATGGTAATTTATAACAATTCAACACCGAAAAGTTATTTCTAAATAGAGTAAGATAATAGGGTAAGTATTTCGTTTAAATAAAAGCTTAAAAGTAATATAAGTTTTTTTACGAATGGAAGGAAATCAAAAATGATATAATCCGAACAAGAAAAAAATTTCTCATTCGGATTATTCGATTGAGGGTTAGGTCTAAATAATTTTTACATTGGATACATTAGCTTCCCATATTTGTAATGATCATTGGGCAAATCATGCAGGCTTTTTTTCCTTCCTGACTAAACCATCTGCATTGTTCACGGATTGAACATTCAGGAAGATCATCTTCTACAACCTGAAGATTTGGATTAGCAGCAGATAGTTCATCCATAATTCCGCAGCTCGTTCCTGACCATTGTTTGCAACCAGATTTTACACACTTGCCGGCAAACCGGAATCTCTTTTCCGGGCTGCCGTTCAAAACAGCTATTTCAATAAATTCTTTCGTTAACTTCATGGGCTCAGCAAGCATAGTAACTTTATTGTCATGCTGAACGATACCCAGAAGGGTTGCATTTTCATTACAGGTTGAGCTCGGACATAATTTGTTATCTGGTTTCACCACCTAATGTTTTGGAATTAATAGCTTCATTTAAACCATGTATTCCTTCAATTTCCTTAGGTTGCAGCTGGCGAAGTATAAATCCCCACCACCACTTTGAAGGAACTACAACAACTCCGCCTCCATGTCCAAACCCATGTTTTGGTTTTCCATCATCGTCAGGATTTGGAAAGAAAGATGCCAGTTCTTTCATTACAACTGCTTGTATTCCGGCTTGAATTCTTTCCCTGGCTTCATGAGAGAGTTCAATACCGTCGAGTCTCACATGAAACCCGTTGTCTTTTTCTGTCGGCATGATTAGTATTTTTTAATTTTGCCTACTCTTTTAATTCGGATTTTCAGCATACTCCGTTCGGTTTAAATGTTAAAAATTTTTTATTCTTATGTGAAAGACGGATAATATTATAGCATACACCGGATTCAATATTTTATATCAATTTTACTTATGAAATTACACCAAATACATTTAAAAATGAATAGTAGTACACTCACTATAGGGATAAGTATAAATACTTATTCCTTTGACTTCTCAAATCCTTAATTTATCAGCTGAACCAACACAATTTCATTGCCATACAAGTCCAGAAAATTTAAAGACATTGAATTACCATTTAAACTGGGATCTTTTACAATTACCACCTTGTTCTCAACCAATTTATCCAGTAGCTCTTCAAATGAATTGGTATATAGGACAAATACGGGTTGCCCTGAAGTCTGATTTCCAACTCTTTTTTTTTGTTCTTCTGATTCGGCTTTTAAAAACCAAATTCCTCCAATACTATCAGAATCAAAACTTATGTGAAGAAATCTTTTTCCTTCATCATTTGTAAGGTCAAAGAATTTTTTGCACCCAAGATTTTCTTCATAAAATTTAAATGCTTCATCATAATCATTTACTAAAATTACCACTCTCCCTAATTTGACAGTCATCGTAAAGGTTTAATTTTGAGGAATAATTTTTTCAGCGTATATTTAATTAATCAAATTGCAATTCGAGAAGCATTTATAGTTTCTTACCGGATTCAAACTCTTTATGTTTCAAACATTGTCTGGTCGGGGTATGATTATTTAATTCTTTTAATGAATTCCTGGATTCTCAAACCTAGGGGTGCCTTTTCGATCTGAACCAATTAAATTTAATTTAATGATAATGACTTTCTTTTTCAATATTCATAGAATTCATTATTTATTCGAATTTATTCGAATCAGTAGGCAAATTTTAATATTTCGTTCAATTAAGATCATTATTCTCATCTTATGTACAAATAAATATTAACTTTTCTTTCTGATCTGAAAATATTAGATTTTTGCGGATGCGATTATCAGAATAAGAGCAATTTATTCTGCTCCTTTCAAAATACCCTCAATGAGATCCGGACTTAAATGAAATTAGACCAAAGATTGTTTGAACAGGATTAGAAATTATTGGAGGTAACTTTTAATTGAATTTTATCGTTAAATTGTTACTTCTTATTTAAAATAAAAATGAAACAAAAATCAATTAAACAAGTTATATAATAAAAAGATCAATATGAATATATCCAGTTCAACTGCAGCTGCCTATAGAACTTTCGAAAAAAAGCTAACCGGTACCAATAAGAAAGAGCTTCTTTTTAATCTTACTAAGAGCATCCTTTATGTATTTATAATATTTCTTCTGTTTGCATTTATACTTATAGCGTTCGAATCTGTATTTCATTTCAATTCCCCGGTGAGGAAGATCTTTTATTGGGGGCTTCTATCAACCTCTGTTACAACATTTGTTTACTGTTTATGCAATTATATTTTTAAAAGACTCGGAATTATAAAACCATTCGATTTGATTTCTTATTCAAGAAAAATCGGAAATAATTTTGAAGATATTCAGGATAAGCTGTCGAATTCTCTTTCATTATACCGGACACTTAATCTCCCGGATAATAATAGTGTATTTTCTCAGGAGCTGATTAATGCGGATATTGACGAAATGAATGTGCGGACCTCTTCACGGAATTTCAGCGAATTAATTCAATTTAAAAACTTAAGAAAACCTGCTTATATTTTACTGGCTTCCGTATTCTTGAATGTGATATCATTTAGCATATTTCCATCAGCGATGTTTGGCTCTGTTAAAAGAATAATAAATTATAACTATAACTTCATAGACAATGAGCTTGGCATTTCTTTTATAATCACCCCGGGGGATGTACAAATAGCTAAAGGTGAAAAAGTAAATATTAATATCGGCTTAAATTCAACTAAAGAGAATTTTAGAGCAGACGAAGTTGAATTTTTTACTAAACAGATCACTTCAGACGGCTATGAGCTTCTGTCGGACCCGCTCAAATTATATATAAATTCAGACGGAAGTTTTAAAACTACTGTGGAAAACATAAATACTGATTTGATATATTATGCACAGTACAGAAATATAAAATCTTCCGAATATAAAATTACGGTTTCATATTACCCTGTTGTTAAAACGTTCAATATTTCTATATATCCTCCTGATTTTACCGGTATTCCATCCAAAACCTTAGCTGAAAACGAAGGTGATATTTTTTGCCCGGAAGGAAGTACTGTATATTTTGATCTGAAAGCAAATAAGATTTTATCTGCGGCAGGAATTCTTCTAAATGATAGTTACAGTGCTTTTGAAGTTAACGGTGAGAGTGCTAAGGGTTCACTTAATATCAGACAAAGCGGAACATACAAATTCATTTTAAAGGATGATAATGGAAACGAGAATAAAAATTCTCAGATATACACTGTCAAAGTAATGGGTGATGATGCGCCCAAAATTACAGTCATTGAGCCGGCCGAATCTAATTTTACTTTGAACGGGGAAAAAGATTTGCTTCTGAGAGCCAGAATAACAGATGACTACGGATTTTCAAAATTGGTGCTCGGTTACAGAAAAGTAAAATCAATTACTGGAAACGCTTCCGCTCCCGGCTTTATTTATGAAAACATTACGATAATAAATCTAAATGCAACTTCTCTTGAAGTTCCCTACGTATGGGATATTTCTAAATTAGGCTTGCGTTCAGGAGAAACTGCTGAATATTTTATGGAAGTTACAGACAATTCAGGGAAATCAACCAGGTCAGACATCAGAACCATTCAATATAAAACATTAGCCGATTTGCTGAAAAAGAATCAAGAAATGACTAAAGAATTGAAAACAGATTTAAAATCTGTATATGACCAGGTGGAGGATGTCCAAAAAGAAATTGAGGATCTAAAAAAAGAAGCGCGGAAAAATGAAGAGCTTGGGTTAAATGAGGAAAGAAAGAAAGAGCTGGAAAGCAAAGTGGATAACTTTCAGAAGAACATGAATTCCACACAGAATAAGCTTGACGAAAATATGAATGAGATGCAGCAAAAAAATATGCTTAGTCAAAAGACTCTTGAGCAATACATGGAGCTTCAAAAGATGTTCAATAAAATAAATACTCCAGAGCTTCAGAAAATGCTTGAAAAACTCCGCGAAGCTTTGAAAAAAAATAATCCCGATGAGTTAAAAGAAGCCTTGAAAAATTTTAAATTCGATGAAGAAGCTTTTAAGAAATACATGGAAAAGGCGATGGAGTTATTGAAAAAGATTGAGAATATGCAAAAATTCGGCGAACTTACGCAAAAGCTTGAAGATATTGCAAAGAAGCAGGAAGACCTGAAAAAAGAAACCCAAAATGCCGATAAGAATGATCAAAATAAAATGAACAATCTTTCTGATAAGCAGAAAGAAATTAAAGAAGACACAAAAAATTTCAAGGAAGAATTAAAAAAGCTTATAGATGAAATTAATAAGATGAAGGAACAGATGAGTGCGGAAGATTTGGAGAACCTGAAAAAGCAAATGGAACAAAAGAATACTGAGAACAAGATGGAAAAATCCGGTGACGATCTTCAAAAAGGTCAGAAGAATAGTTCGGAAAATAAACAGGAAGATATTATGAAGGATCTAAACGAAATGAATGATAATATGAAAGATGCACTTTCTAAGATGATGGATTCACAGGATATGACAAATAAATTGATGGATAAATTAAAGGAGATCAAAAAGCAGCTTGATGAGTTAAGCAAGAAGCAGCAGGAGTTGAAAGATAAAACTGACAATATGGATAAATCCGACAAGAATGAATTCCAGCAAAATGAAAAAGAGCAGGGGCAACTTCAGAATGATCTCTCAAAAAGTATTGATGACCTGATGAATACGACAAAGATGGGAATGCAGTTAACACCGGAGATGGGAAAGGAGTTGGGAAATGCATTTAACAAAATGGATCAGGCAGGAAAAGAACTGGGGAATCAGAAGAAGGAAAATGCTTCCTCCAACCAGGGCAAGGCAAAACAATCTCTTGACAATGCTTCCAAAATGTTGGGGGATATGATCGGTCAGATGGGGCAGGAAGGCAATGATGGTAAAAGCGGTAAAGACGGAAAATCCGGCAAAGGAAAAGGAAATATGGGACAACTCATGCAGCGGCTTGGTGAAATCATTTCCAAACAAATGGGATTAAATGGAAAGATGGGAAAGATGGGCAAGAACGGAGAAAATGGCCAGCAAGGGGACAATGGTAAAGGTTCTGATCCGAATAATCTGTCACCCGGACAAAAACAGGAAATGCAAAGATTAAGTCTTGAGCAGGAGCAGATTCAAAAGTCTCTGGAGCAACTGAATGAAGAGCTAAAGAAAGAGCAGGAAAAAACCGGCGATAAAGTTCTTGGAGATATGGATCAGGTTAAAAAAGAAATGCAGGAAGTTGTAAAAGAACTTGAGGAAAATAAATTTGACGATAAGCTTATTGAAAAACAAAACAGGATACTATCACGAATGCTCGATGCGCAGCTTTCTCAAAGAGAAAAAGATTTCGAACCAAAACGTGAATCCAAACCCGGGGACAATGTTTTGAGAAATTCTCCGCCG